>NZ_JBNHGE010000052.1:0-17931 GCF_059090935.1 Arthrobacter sp. Y3223166
GCGCGGGCCCGGCGTGCCCGGGAATCCGCTGCGCCACCGTGGCCCTCACCGGCGACCTGCTGCTGCACGAGCCGCTCTGGGAGCAGGCGGCCGCCGACGCCCGGCGGACCGGGCAAGGGGCCCTGGACTTCGAGCCGATGTTGGCGGCCCAGGAGCAATACCTGGACACCGCCGACCTCGCCGTCTGCCAGCTGGAAACCCCGCTGGCCGGTGACGACGGACCGTACTCCGGCTACCCGGCGTTCAACGCGCCGCCGCAGATCCTCGACGCCGCCGCCGCCGTGGGCTACGACGCCTGCACCACCGCCAGCAACCACGCGTTCGACCACGGCACCGCCGGCCTGGAACGGACCCTGGAGGCGCTGGACGCGCGCGGCCTGGAACACACCGGCACCTACGCCAGTGCGGCCGAGGCCGAGGAGGTACTGGTTCTGGACACCCCGGCCGCGCGGATCGCGGTCATCACCGGCACCTTCTCGCTGAACGGGCTGGAGCCGGACCGGCCCTGGCAGGTGGACGTGCTGGATCCCCCGGCGATGATCGCCAAGGCCAGGAAGGCCCGGGCGCAGGGCGCGGACATCGTCTTGGGAGCGGTGCATGCCGGGGACGAATACACCGCCTACGCCAGCCCGCAACAGCAGGAGGTTGCCCACGCGTTGGCCGACAGCGGCGAGTTCTCCTTGGTGTACGGGCACCACAGCCACTCCGTCCAGCCGATTGAGCGCCACGACGGCACCTGGATCGTCTACGGGCTGGGCAACACCCTCGCCGCGCATGCAACCCCGAACATCCTCAACACCGAGGGGATGATGGTCCGGGCCCGGTTCAGCCAGGCCGGCGACGACGGCGCCTGGGAGGTGGCGGGGCTGGACTGGCTGCCGGCCACGTTCGACGGACCCGGGCACCGCTGGTGCCCGGTGGCAGCGGATGCGCTGGCGGCAGCCGCGAAGTCCGGGGACTGGTGCGTGTCCGAACAGGCGGACGCGGCCAGCCGGCTACGGACCAAGGCGACCGTCGAGTCCATGGGAGCCCCGACGGACGTCGCCCGCGAGTGGCTGCTCAGCGGCGATTGACGCCGCGGCCCGTCGCCCGGACTGGCTTAGCGACGGCCTGGCGTCACTGTCTGCCAAGCGTCAGCGGCCGTCCGGCGTCAGCGCGGACGGGCCGCCGCGTCGGCGCGGGCTTCGGCCTCATGCGGAATGTCCAGCGGCACGTCGTTGAAGCTGCCGTAGCGCCGCTCGACGGCGTGGCGGATCAGGTAGTCGGCCACGGCCGGGTTCTTGGGCAGCAGGGAACCGTGCAGGTAGGTGGCAATGATGTTCCGGTAGCGGGCTCCCTCGGTGCCGTCGGTGCCGTTGTTGCCCTGGCCCTTGGTGACCCGTCCCAACGGCCGGACATCGCTGCCGAGGGTGGTCAGTCCGCTGTGGTTCTCGTACCCGATAACCGTGCCGAACTCGCCGCTTTCGAGCACGGTGTTGCCGATCAACCGGGTGGGCCCGCCCACGGTTTCGGCATCGAGCAGCCCGATGCCGGTGATGACCTCGCCGGTGTGGGTGGTGAACCGGTGGCCGAACAGCTGGTAGAGGCCGCAGACCGCCAGCATCGGCAGGCCGTCCTCGGCCAGCTCCCGCAGCCGGCCGCCCTGGGCCAGCAGGTCGGCCTGGATCTTGTTCTGGCCGGAGTCCTGGCCGCCGCCGCCCACGATCAGGTCCACCTGCTCGGGGAACGCGTCGCCGGGGTTGTACTCGTGCAGCCGGACGTCGTAGCCGCGCAGCTCCAGGCGCTTGCGCAGCACCAGGACATTCCCCCAGTCGCCGTAGATGTTCATGTCCCGCGGGTAGAGCTGGAGCAGGTCGATAACAGGAGCGTCCATCAGGAGACCACTTCCACTTCGGTCAGTTTGCCGAGCTCGCGGCGCAGCGCCAGCATGGCGGTGTAGGTGCAGTAGATGCGCTTGGGCGTCTCCGGACCGCCCGCAATGAACCGCTGCAGGGAGGCATTGAGGTCCGTGTCCACCCGGCCTACCGGAACGTCCTCGTAGAAAAGGCGCAGCCCCATGTCGCGCGCCCGGACCCCGGAGACCACGGCTACGCCGGTGTCCCGCAGCGAATCGAAGTCGACGTCCCACAGCCAGGACATGTCCCGCCCGTCCGCGTAGTTGTCGTTAATGGCGATCATCGTCCGGTAGCCGGCGGCGGGGAAGGACTTCAGGGCCAGCCGGAAACCGGCCGGGTTCTTCACCAGCACCAGGTCCAGCGGCTGGCCGTTGACGGTCAGCGATTCGCCGCGGCCGAAGGCCGGCGTCACGTTCTCCAGCGAGGCCAGCAGCGCCGGCTCGTCCACCGCGGGGCCCAACACGGTCCGCGCCAGCACCAACGCCGCGGCGGCGTTGAACACGTTGTAGACGCCGGTCAGCTTCAGCTCGACCTCGAGCTCACGGCCGTCCAGCTGGAAGGTTGCGGCGGCCCCTTCACAGGCCGAGAGCACGACGTCGGCGCTCGGCCGGCCGCCGTCGGCGGCGGCGGTGTCGCCGGATGGGCCGGCGGAGGCGGCGGACCGCATTTCGTCGTCGTGCGGAAACATGTGGCGCAGCTGCGGCGCCAGGCCGAAGTATTCGACCCGCGGCGCGGCCACGGCGCCCGCCAGCGCCGCGATGCGCGGGTCTTCCCGGTTCAATACCACTGCCTCGGTCGTCGCCGCGGCGATCTGCCGGAGGAAACCCGCGGTCGTTTCGATTTCGCCAAAGCGGTCCAGCTGGTCGCGCATGACGTTGAGCAGCAGGCTGTAGCGCGGGGCCACCAGTTTGACGAAGTGAACCGCGTGGGCCTCGTCCAGCTCCAACACGGCAATGTCCGCGTTAAGCCGGCCCCGGGCGTCGGAGTCGCCCAGCACGGCAGCGACCACGCCGCGGGTGAAGTTGCTGCCCGTCCGGTTCGTGAACACCTTCAGGCCCTGCCCCTGCAGCAGCTCCACCACCATCTTGGTGGTAGTGGTTTTGCCGTTCGTCCCGCTGATTACCACGACGCCGCGCGGCAGCTCGCCGAGCGTGCGCGGCAGGAACTGCGGATCGATTTTTTCGGCCACCAGGCCGGGCAGTGCGGAACCGCCGCCGCGGAGCCTGGCTACCGCCTTTACGGCCTTTCCGGCAACGGTCGCAAGGAGGTGTCGCATGAGTAGAGACTATACAAGCCGCCGTGCCCCGGCGCCGTCGGCCCGGGCCGAACAGTGTCGGTCACCACAGGGGAGGGGGCACCGTTTAACACCGCCGGACCGGTTGGCACTACTGTTTTTCCGTACGGCCGCCACTGAGGCGGCCCCGATGCGAACTCCGAGGAACTGTCACCGTGGTCACGATTGGTGTGCTTGCCCTGCAGGGCGATGTCCGCGAACATCTATCCGTCCTGGAGCACAGCGGCGCCACGGCGGTGCCGGTGCGCCGGCCTGCGGAACTGGCGGCCGTGGACGGCCTGGTCATCCCCGGCGGTGAATCCACGACTATCGACAAGCTCACCCGCATCTTTGAGCTGGCCGATCCGCTGAAGGGGCGGATCGAGGCGGGCATGCCGGTCTACGGTTCGTGCGCGGGCATGATCATGCTGGCCCGGGAGATTGCAGACCCGGCCACCGACCTGAAGGGCGAACCGCAGCAGACGCTGGGCGGCCTGGATATAACGGTGCGTCGGAACGCCTTCGGCCGGCAGCGCGAATCGTTCGAGTCCGAGCTGGACTTCCGGGGCCTGGAGTTCAGCGCGGCGTCTCCCGGCCAGGACCCGGCGCCGGTCCACGCCGTGTTCATCCGTGCGCCCTGGGTGGAACGCGTGGGCAAGGGCGTGGAGGTCCTGGCTGCCGTGCAGCCGGAGGAGGCCTCCCACACCGACACTTTGCACGGGACAGCTAGAATAGTGGCAGTGCGTTCGCGGCATCTGCTGGCGACATCCTTCCACCCGGAGATTACGGGGGAGCGCCGCATCCACGAACTTTTCATCCGCATCGTCAGAGGAGAGGCGTAAGCATGGCCGGACACTCCAAGTGGGCAACCACCAAGCACAAGAAGGCCGTGATCGACGCCAGGCGTGCCAAGTCGTTCGCGAAGCTGATCAAGAACATTGAGGTAGCGGCGCGCAACGGGGGAGCGGACATGTCCGGCAACCCCGCGCTGGAACTGGCCGTCCAAAAGGCCAAGAAGACCTCGGTTCCCAACGACAACATCGACCGCGCGGTCAAGCGCGGTGCCGGCCTGACCGGCGAAACGGTGGACTACAGCGAAATCATCTACGAGGCCCGCGGGCCGCAGGGCTCCGCTGTGCTGATCGAGTGCCTCACCGACAACAAGAACCGGGCCGCCTCGGAGGTTCGCCTGGCCATCACCCGCAACGGCGGCACCATTGCCGACCCGGGGTCGGTGTCCTACATGTTCTCCCGCAAGGGCGTGGTGTCCCTGCCCAGGAACGAACTCACGGAAGACGACCTTCTGATGGCGGTGCTCGAAGCCGGCGCGGAGGAAGTCAAGGAGCAGGGCGACAACTTCGAGGTCCACGCCGATCCCACGGACCTGCGCGCCGTCGTGGCCGCACTGGAAGAGGCCGGCATCGAATACGAAACCGACGAGATCGAGTTCGTGTCCTCGATGGCCGTGGAGCTCGACGCGGACGCGGCCCGGAAGTTCATGAAGCTGGTGGATGCCCTCGAGGACCTGGACGACGTCCAGAACGTCTACTCCAACGCCGACATCAGCGCGGACGTCCTCGCCGAAATCGAGAACGACTGACACCGGTCCGGCCGTCGGCGCCCGCCATGCGCGTGCTGGGAGTGGACCCGGGCCTGACCCGCTGCGGCCTGGGCGTGGTCGATGTTGAACCGAACCGGCGCTCCTCCCTCGTGGACGTCGGTGTGGTGGGGACCACCCCGGACATGGCGCTGGAGCTGCGCCTGCTGAAGATTGCCGACGCGATCGACGAATGGCTCGACGCGCACACCCCGGACGTGCTCGCCGTCGAACGCGTCTTCAGCCAGACCAATGTCAGTACCGTGATGGGCACCGCGCAGGCGTCCGGGGTGGTCATCGCGGCGGCGGCACGGCGCGGGATCGCCGTCGCGCTGCACACGCCCACCGAGGTGAAAGCGGCGGTCACCGGCAACGGGCAGGCGGACAAAGCCGCCGTGACCAAGATGGTGACCCGGATCCTTCGGCTGGACACCCCGCCGCGCCCGGCCGATGCCGCGGACGCCCTGGCGCTGGCGATCACCCATGCCTGGCGCGGCGGAGCTGCGAGACCGGCTGCCGGCGGCGGGATGACGACGGCGCAGCGGCTCTGGGCGGAGGCCGAAGCGAAGGCCAAGCGCACCCGCCGCTAACGTGGGGCCGGCGGCGGCCGCCGGAACCGGTGCCACGGTGTGGCGGTGGCCGGCAATGTCCGTGCTGCCCCGTAAGCTATTCGTAGATATGTTCGGACAATCCGCCGCCGTGCTGCCCGCGGCGCGGACTCCGGGCCGCAGTGCCGGAATTGGGAGTTGAGTTCATGATTAGCTCGTTGCGCGGCGTCGTCGCCCACGTGGGATTGCAATCGGCCGTGATCGACGTCAACGGATTCGGCATGCTCGTCCAGGCGACGCCGCAGACCCTGGGCACGCTGTTCGTGGGGCGGGAGGCCGAACTGGCCACCACCATGATTGTGCGCGAAGACTCCATGACGCTGTTCGGCTTCGAGGACGCAGCGCAACGGGAAGTTTTTGAAACCCTCATCTCGGTCAGCGGGGTCGGCCCGAGGCTGGGCCTGGCTGCGCTGTCGGTGCACTCGCCCGAGGCGCTGAGGGTTGCCGCCGCGGAGGGGGACAGCAAGGCGTTCACCAAGGTTCCGGGTATCGGGCCGAAGCTCGCCGGCCGGATCGTGCTCGAGCTGGCCGGGAAGCTGATCCCCACCGGCGAGCAGGCCCCCCAGCAAAAGGGCGGCTGGAAGGGACAGGTGCAGGAGGCACTGGCCGGCCTGGGCTGGTCCGAGAAGGACGCCGCCGCGGCGGTGGACACCACCGCCGAGGAAAATCCGGAGGCGGCAGCGGCAGGCAACGTGGGCGACTTGCTGCGGCTGACCCTGCGCAGGCTCGGCCAGGACGGCGCCCGGACCGGCGCGTCCCGGCGGACCGCGGGAGTGAACTAGCGTGGCGGAGGATTCCGAGAACAACCGGCTGGTCGCCAACACGTCGGAAACCGAAGAACGGGCGATCGAATCGGCGCTGCGGCCCAAGAACCTGGACGATTTCGTGGGCCAGGCCCGGGTCCGCCAGCAGCTGTCGCTGGTGCTGGAGGCGTCCCGGATCCGCGAACGGACAGCCGACCATGTCCTGCTGTCCGGCCCGCCCGGACTGGGCAAGACCACGCTGGCGATGATCATCGCCGCGGAAATGAACGCGCCGCTGCGCATCAGCTCCGGACCGGCGATCCAGCACGCGGGCGACCTGGCGGCGATCCTGTCGTCGCTGACCGAAGGGGAGATCTTCTTCCTGGATGAGATCCACCGGATGTCGCGGCCGGCAGAGGAAATGCTCTACATGGCGATGGAGGACTTCCGGGTGGACATCGTGGTGGGCAAGGGCGCCGGCGCCACCGCCATCCCGCTCGACCTGCCGCCGTTCACCCTCGTCGGGGCCACGACGAGGGCCGGGCTGCTGCCGGGGCCGCTGCGCGACCGGTTCGGCTTCACCGGGCACTTGGAGTTCTACGCCGTCGCGGAGCTTGAGCTGGTGCTCCGCCGCTCGGCCATGCTGCTGGACCTCAAGGTCAGTTCGGCCGGTTTCGCCGAGATCGCCGGGCGCTCCCGCGGCACGCCCCGCATCGCCAACCGTCTGCTGCGCCGGGTGCGGGACTGGGCCCTTGTGCACAAGATCGAGGAGATCGATGCGCGTGCGGCAGCGGCGGCGCTCGATATGTACGAAGTCGACGAACGGGGACTGGACCGGCTGGACCGGGCGGTGCTCACCGCCCTGATCACCAAGTTCGGCGGCGGGCCCGTCGGTTTATCCACCCTGGCCATAGCCGTCGGCGAGGAAACCGAGACGGTGGAGACGGTAGCCGAGCCCTACTTGGTCCGCGAAGGGCTGCTCGGCCGGACGCCGCGCGGACGGATCGCCACCGCCGCGGCCTGGCAACACCTGGGGCTGGCGGTGCCGGATCACCTGACCGCGGGACAGACCGAAGACCTGCTCTCGGAACTGCTGGAGCCGGACACGGATTTCGCCGAAAACTGAAGCTTGACCGTGTCAGGGCGGTCACCGCGTAGAATGGTAGGAACGTGCGGAGTGCGCCGTCCCCCACGGGACGCGGCAGGCTGCGTACACGGTCCGGATTTTCCTACCGGTCCGCTCCAGACTTCTAGGACGGAACTTCCCTGTGTTCGTAAATCTCTTCACCGGCACCACTCCCCAGCAGCAGTCGGGCGGCATCGACGTGATGACCATCGCCCTGTTCGCCGTTTTCGCGCTGTTGATCTTCTTCATGTTCCGCAAGCAGAAGAAGGTCCAGGCGCAGATGCGCGAAAAGGCCGAGCGCATCAAGGAGCAGATGGTGCCGGGCACCGAGGTGATGACTCAGTTCGGCCTCTTCGGCACCGTCGTTTCCCTCGACCCCGACAACAACAAGGTGGTCCTTGAACTGTCGCCGGGCAACACCGCCACCGTGCACACCCAGGCGGTGAACGAAGTCGTGACACCGGAGGCCCCCGAGGTTCCCGACGACGCCTCGTCCCTCACCGCGGAAAGCGCTACCCGCCCGGAGGAATCCGCCGAGGACACCCTTAAGCGGCTCAACGAAGAGCAGAACAAAGACACCAAGTAGGCCAGCGACGGCTTAGCCGTATAGGCGTGCAGTGGCGGGGCATGCCCCGCCACTTCGCCATGTACCGGCCGGTTCCTCCGGCCGACTGAGCCGATGAGAGAAAGATCTTCCATGGCACGATCCGGTTCCACCAGCATTGCGCGGCGGACACTTATCTGGCTCGGTGTGCTCCTGGCCGCCGGCACCGTCATCCTGGGCAGCGGTGTATTCACCGGCCAGGCAAGCTGGGCGCCCAAGCTGGCGCTCGACCTTGAGGGCGGCACCCAGATGATCCTGGCTCCGCAGGTCCAGGGCGGCGGGGGCGAGATCACCGCCGAGCAGCTCAACCAGGCCGTGGAGATCATCCGCCAGCGCGTCGACGGCTCCGGCGTGGCGGAAGCCGAGATCACCACGCAGTCCGGCCGCAACGTGGTGGTCAGCCTGCCCGGTGTTCCGGACCAGCGGACCCGCGAACTGATCCAGGCGTCGGCCGCCATGGAATTCCGCCCGGTGCTCACCGTTGCGCCGGGTTCCGCCGTTCCGGAGGAGGAGCGGACGCCCGAAGCGGACCTTCCGAAACCGGCGGCCGAACCGAAGAACGCCAGCGACTTGAACTGGATCACCCCGGAGCTCTACCAGGAGTTCGAGGCGCTGGAGTGCCTTGACCCGGCCGCGGCCGCAGAGGAGACCGAGCCGGCCGACCCGGCCAAGCCGACGGTCGCCTGCGAACCGGATACCGGCATGAAGTACATCCTGGGCCCGGTGGAGGTGCCCGGCACGGACATCGCCGACTCCAGCTTTGGCCAGGTGCGCGGCACCCAGGGACAGACGCTGAACCAGTGGGCGGTGAACATCGAGTTCAACAGCGAGGGAACCGCAACCTTCAAGGAAGTGACCGAACGGCTGTTCGGACTCTCCGGCGCCCAGAACCAGTTCGCCATCGTGCTGGACGGCGAGGTGATTTCCGCTCCCACGACCAACGCGGTCATCCCCGACGGCAAGCCGCAGATCACCGGCAACTTCACGGAGGAATCGGCCCGTGTGCTCTCCGAGCAGCTGAAGTACGGCGCGCTGCCGATCAGCTTCGAGATCCAGAGCGAGCAGCAGATTTCCGCCACCCTGGGCGCCGACCAGTTGCGGATGGGCCTGATCGCCGGGCTCATCGGCCTGGCGCTGGTCGCCGCCTACTCGATCTTCCAGTACCGCATGCTCGGCCTGGTGACCATCGCGTCGCTGGTGGTGGCCGGCATTTTGACGTATCTGGCGATCGCGATCCTGGGCTGGACCGAAAACTACCGGCTGTCGTTGGCCGGGGTCGCCGGCCTCATCGTGGCGATCGGCCAGACCGCCGACTCGTTCATCGTCTACTTCGAACGCATCCGCGACGAACTGCGCGAGGGCCGGGGCCTGGTCTCGGCCGTGGACAACGGCTGGAAGCGTGCACGGCAAACCGTGCTGGCTTCCAAGGCGGTCAACCTGCTGGCCGCCGTCGTGCTCTACTTCGTGGCGGTGGGCAACGTGCGCGGTTTTGCCTTTACGCTGGGCCTGACCGCGGTGGCCGACCTCCTGGTGGTCTTCATGTTCACGCACCCGACCATGCAGCTGCTGGCACGCACCAAGTTCTTCGGCGAGGGCCACCGCTTCTCCGGCCTGGATCCGCGCCTGCTGGACGCGGTGCCGCTGTACCGCGGGGCGGGCCGGATCCGCCAGCCCGGCGAACGCAAGGTGCCGGTGCGGGCCAAGAACGCCGCGGCGGCTGCCGAAGCCGACCGCCGCCAGACCATCGCCGAACGCCGGGCGGCCGAGAAGCAGCGCGCCACCAGCGGCGCGGGCCGCGGGTCCGACAAGGAGAGCAACTAAATGGCCAACTTTGCTAAGTGGGGCAACGATCTCTACACCGGCAAGCGCTCCTACGACTTTGTCTCCAAGTACAGGCTCTGGTTCGGCATTGCCGCCGCCGCGATCCTCCTGTCCATCGTGGTGCCGTTCGTCAAGGGCGGGTTCAACCTGGGCATCGACTTCCGCGGCGGCTCCGAGTTCACCGTGTCCAACGTGGAAAACACCGACGTCGGCCCCGGCGAGGCGGCCGTGGCCCAAGTCGCGGCGGATGCCGATCCCCGGGTGACGAACATCGCCCCGGGGACCATGCGGATCCAGACCGAGCGGCTGGACGACGACCAGACCCTGGAACTGCGCGACGCCCTCGTCGAAGCCTACGACGTCGAGTCAGACGAGGTGACGTCCTCGTATGTCGGTCCCACCTGGGGTGCGGACGTCACCCGGCAGGCGATCTGGGGCCTGGTGGTGTTCGTTGTGCTGGCGGCGATCATGATGGCGTTGTACTTCCGGACCTGGAAGATGTCCGTCGCCGCGCTCAGCGGCCTGGTGGTGGTGCTCATCGTGACCGCCGGCATCTATTCGCTGAGCGACTTCGAGGTGACGCCCTCGGCGATCATCGGCTTCCTGACCATTTTGGGGTACTCGCTGTACGACACGGTGGTGGTCTTCGACAAGATCCGCGAGAACACGGAAGACCTGGACAAGTCCACCAGGAGGACCTTCGCGGAGGAGGTCAATCTCGCCGTGAACCAGACTCTGGTCCGGTCCATCAACACCTCCGTGGTCGCCGTCCTGCCGGTCGCCGCCATCTTGTTCATCGGCGCGTTCCTGCTCGGCGCCGGCACGTTGAAGGACGTGTCCCTGGCACTGTTCATCGGCATCATCATCGGCACCGCCACCACAATCTTCATTGCGGCGCCGATGTATGCGCGGCTCCGGGCCAAGGAACCGGCGCTGCTCAAGCAGGCCAAGAAGGTGGAAGAACGGCGCCGCACCGAGGCCGCCCCCGTCGGGTGATGCCGCACCGGAACGACCGGGCCGCCGGACGAGCATAGAATGGTTTGCGGAACAGTGCTGGGCTGTGCGCCGCTGCCTTGCGGGCTGTAGCGTCGGTTCCAGGACTCATCGGGAAGGCGGGAAGGATTGGCCGAACACCTCAGGTCGACAGACCAGGCCAGTGACGCCGGTGTGACACCGGATCCTGGTCCTTCTGTGGTGCCCGCGGCCGCCGAAGTCCCGGGCAACGCACCGGTCCGCCATGCCTTCCCGGGGCGCCGGGAACGGACGATGTCCCGGCTTGCCCGGCTGGCCGGCCGGGGCGGGACCAGCTACTCGCCCATCCTGGAGCCGCTGCTGCGCACCGTCCGGGCCAACAACCCGCGCGAGGACTTCGACCTGATCCACCGCGCCTTCGTGGTGGCTGAGCGCAGCCACCGCGGGCAGAAACGCAAGAGCGGCGACCCGTACATCACCCACCCGGTGGCTGTGGCCACGATCCTCGCGGAACTGGGCATGACGGGCACGACGCTGGCCGCCGCCCTGCTGCACGACACCGTCGAAGACACCGAGTACACGCTCGCCGACCTGAAGGCGGAGTTCGGTCCGGAGATTGCGATGCTGGTGGACGGCGTCACCAAGCTGGACAAGGTGCAGTTCGGCGACGCGGCCCAGTCCGAGACCGTGCGCAAGATGGTCGTGGCGATGGCCAAGGACATCCGCGTCCTGGTGATCAAGCTGGCCGACCGGTTGCACAACGCCCGGACCTGGCGCTTTGTCTCGCCGGAGTCGTCGGCGAAGAAGGCGCGCGAAACCCTGGAGATCTTCGCCCCGTTGGCGCACCGGCTGGGCATGAACACCATCAAGTGGGAGCTTGAAGATCTCTCCTTCGCGGCCCTGCACCCGAAGGTCTACGAAGAGATCGTGCGGATGGTGGGGGAGCGCACCCCCGAACGGGAGAAGTACCTGACGACGCTGCGCACCAAGATCGGCGACGACCTGCGCGCCGTGAAGATCAAGGCCACGATTACCGGCCGGCCCAAGCACTACTACTCCATCTACCAGAAGATGATCGTGCGGGGTAAGGACTTCGACGACATCCACGACCTGATGGGCATCCGGGTACTGGTGGATACGGTCCGCGACTGCTACGCGGCACTCGGTGCCCTGCATGCGCGCTGGAACCCGCTGCCCGGCCGGTTCAAAGACTACATCGCCATGCCCAAGTTCAACATGTACCAGTCGCTGCACACCACGGTGATCGGCCCGGGCGGCAAGCCGGTGGAAATCCAGATCCGCACCCACGAGATGCACCGCCGCGCCGAGTACGGCGTCGCGGCCCACTGGAAGTACAAGGACATCGCCCGCGGCGGGACGGCCGACGGCGGTGACATGGGCTGGCTGCGCAGCCTGGTCGACTGGCAGCAGGAGACCAGCGACCCCGCCGAGTTCCTGGACTCCCTCCGGTTCGAAATCAACGCCAAGGAAGTCTTCGTCTTCACGCCCAAGGGCGAAGTCATGGCGCTGCCGGCAGGATCAACGCCGGTGGACTTCGCCTATGCCGTGCACACCGAGGTCGGCCACCGCACCATCGGTGCGCGGGTCAACGGCAAGCTGGTCCCGCTGAACAGCGAACTCAGCCACGGCGACTGGGTGGAGATCTTCACCTCCAAGGCGGAGGGCGCCGGTCCCAGCCAGGATTGGCAGGGCTTCGTCAAGAGCCCGCGGGCACGGAACAAGATCCGCCAATGGTTCACCAAGGAGCGCCGCGAAGAGGCGATCGAAAAGGGCAAGGACCAGCTCACCCGCGCCATGCGGAAGCAGAACCTGCCGCTGCAGAAGATGATGACGCACGACGCGTTGATGTCGGTGGCGCAGGAACTTCACCACGCCGACGTGTCGGCGCTGTACGCCGCCGTGGGCGACGGCCACACGTCCGCCCAGAACGTGATCGAGCACTTGGTCGGCCTGCTCGGCGGACGCGAGGCGGTCGAGGAGGCCGAGCCGTCGCTCCCGACGACGGTCAGGCGGCCGAAGCATCCGGACTCCGGCGTCACCGTCGTGGGGGTCGGCGACGTCTGGGTCAAGCTGGCCCGGTGCTGCACCCCGGTCCCGCCGGATCCCATCATCGGGTTCGTCACCCGGGGCTCGGGGGTGTCGGTGCACCGGTCCGACTGCCGCAACGTGGCGGAACTGCGCGAAAGCCCCGACCGGATCGTCGATGTCGCCTGGGCGCCCACCCAGTCCAGCGTGTTCCTGGTGGAGATCCAGGTCGAGGCGCTGGACCGCAAGAGCCTGCTCTCCGATGTCACCCGGGTGCTCGCCGAGAACCATGTCAATATCCTCTCCGCCACGGTGCATACCTCGAGCGACCGGCTCGCGATCTCGCGGTTCTCCTTCGAGATGGGCGACCCGAAGTACCTCAGCCATGTGCTCAGCGCGGTCCGGCGCATCGACGGCGTCTACGACGTGTACCGCACCTCGGGGTCCCAGCGCCGCTGATCCGCCCGCCCGCGGTGGGACGCCACTCCGCGGCCGCCTCGCAGGAGCGTTCCCGCCGTCAGGCCGTACCCGTCGCCGAGTCCAGGCGCTGCAGGGCCCGGGCCTTGCCCGGCAGCCTCGGCCTCGCCTCCACCGCCTGCCGGACGGCGTCCAGCGGGCAGTCGAGTCCGCTGGCCCCGGCCAGCGCCCGCAACACGGGGATGGCCTCTTGGTCCGGAACGTGCAGGGCCACGTCCAGTGCGGTCCTCAGCGGCGTGCTCACCGGGACCCCGCCGATGGTCACGGTATCCAGGGGGCCAAGTGTCACTTCGTGGATCAGGGCAAGGCGATACCTGCCCTGCGACGTGGTCCTGTGCCGGTGGTCCAGCAGCACCGAGAGTTTCTGCGGGGCCGGCGCGCAGCCGTAGACCCATGCCGCCGTCATCCTCCCCAGCACCACTTTCCGGCGGACATGCCCGGGCAGGCTGAAGTACGCGGCTGCCGCACGGTGTCGGGGCGTGATCGGCTCCCATGGCAAGGCAAACCCCGGACCGTAGACGTTGACTAAGAGGCCCTCCAGGCGCATGCACTCAAGTTCGCTGCGGCTGAACGGATGCCCCGGCCGCAGTACCGCCGGCGCGGCCTGGGCGGTACGTTCAGCCGCCGTGGCGGCGGGATGTAGACGGGCCATGCAGACAGCATGCCAAACGGGCCGGGACAGCCGAAGGGCCCCCGAACGCCTTGTGGAAAGCCGTTCGGGGGCCCTCGGGTTGTGTAGGGCTTGGTCCTCTAGGAGAAGTCCTCCGCTGAGCGCTGCAGCGTGTCGAGCCACTGGCGGCGCGCCTCCAAGGCCTCCCGGGCCTTGGCGATCCGCCGCTGGTCGCCGGCCTTTTCGGCCTGGGCCAGGTCATCCTCGAGCCCGGCGATGGCCGACTCGAGCTGGGACAGGGCGCTGTTGGTGCGGGCCTTGGTCTCCGGATTCGTCCGGCGCCAGTGATCGTCCTCCGCGGCCTTGACCGCATCCTCGACCTTGCGCAGGCCGGCATCGATCCGCTGCATGTCGCCGCGCGGAACCTTGCCGGCTTCCTCCCAACGATCACGGATGGACTGCAGGGCCTTCTTGGCTGCGGACAGATCGGTCACTGGCAGCAGCGCCTGCGCCTCGGCGACCAGCGCTTCCTTGACCACCAGGTTGGCGGCGAACTCCTGGTCGATTGCCTCGTTGGCGGCCTGGCGTGCCGCGAAGAACCTGTCCTGCGCCGCCCGGAACCTGGCCCAGAGCGCGTCGTCGTCCTTGCGGCTGGCGCGCTTGGATGCCTTCCAATCGTCCATCAGCTTCCGGTACTCGGCCGCGGTGTGGCCCCAGTCCGTGGAGGTGGAAAGCTCTTCGGCCCGGGCGATCAGGGCTTCCTTGGCGGCCTTTGCCGCGGCGTTGTCGCTGTCCAGTTGGCTGAAGAACGCGCGGCGGTGCCGATCAAAGACCGTCCGTGCCGAGCGGAAGCGTTTCCACAGTGCGTCCTCGGTGCTGCGGCCCAGCCGGATGCCGTTCTTCTGGGCGGCCTTCCACGCGTCGAAGAGTTCGTTCATGCGGGCGCTGCTGGTTTTCCACTGCACCGACGACGGGTCCTTGCCGGCGATCTCCTCGGCTGCGGCGACGATGGCTTCGCGGGCCGCCAGTTCTGCGGCTCGCTGGGCTTCCTGGTTTGCCTTCTCGGCCTTCTGCAGTTCGCTGATGGCTGAGCCAAGTTTCGCCAGCCGGGACTCGAGCGCGGGCACGTCGCCCACCATGTGCCGCTCGGCCACCTGGGCCTTCAGATGCTCAAGGGTCTTGTGCATGTCGTTGGAGGGAGCCTTGGCTTCGACCCGCTGTTCCAGCAGGGCAGCCTGGGCCGCCACGTCGTCATACTTGCGCACGAAGTAGGCCAGCGCCTCGTCCTTGCTGGCGTCCGGGTACTGTCCGACCGGATGTTCCTGCCCGTCGACAAGCAGGAAGACGTGGCCGTCGTCGGTGACGCGGGCCCACTTGGACGCCTCGGACAGCGGTGTGGAGGCGACCGCCGGAACAGGGATGACGTGCTGTGCGGGGGCAGCGGCAGCAATCTTTCCCGGCATGGCCGCCGGCGTGGGCTTGCGGCCCGGGGCGGGCTTCGGGGCCGGTTTGCCTGCCGGCTTCGGGGCACTGGGGGAGGGCGCGGCCGGGGCCTCGTCCTCGGTGGCCTGCGGCGCCGCCTCTGCGGCAGGCGGCTGGCCGGCTGCCGAGCCGTTTGCCGTTTGGTCGGTCGGAACCTGTTCCGCTGCCAAACCGTTTGCGGCTTGTTCGGTCTGGGCGGTCTGGGCTGCTTCGTCGGATTGCTGACTGGGTGTCACCGCTAGAACTCTTTCGCTTGTGCCTGGGGCCGCGTATTCAGCGGCACCATCGTGGTGGGGTGCTCACTGGAGGGTGAACGACTCTATTGTTACCGGTATCTTAGGCGGGCCGTCCTGGCTGTCGGCATCCTCGACGCCTCCGGCCGCGATCTGCTCGATGACGTCCAGCCCTTCGGTTACCTTACCCATAATCGTGTAGCCGCCGGTATCTTGCGGGATGGTGGAATCTTTCCACGCAATGAAGAACTGCGTCCCGTTGCTGTAGGTATCGGCACCGCGGGCGACGGCGATTGTGCCGGCCGGATACACGCCGTCTTCGGGGGTGTTCTCCACCGGGCCCCACTGGTATGCGGGATCGCCGCCGCCGGCCCCGTCCACGGAACCGCACTGCAGCACGCCCATGCTGGCGGCGGTGGTGAGCCGGTGGCAGGTCTTGCCCTCGAAGAAACCGTCCCGGGCCAAGGTGCTGAAGACCGCTGCCGCCTGCGGCGCCACGTTGCCGTCCAGTTCCACACCGATATCGCCCTCGTTCGTGGCGATGGTGCCGTTGAAGACCTTTCCCTCGGCGATCTCCGGCGACGGGATGCCGGCCGCGTTCGCGGAGGGCGGCGGCGAGGCGACGCCTTGCGGGTCTTCGAGGCCCCGGCGGACCTGTTCCACCTCGGACGGAGTGGGGTTCGAGGCGAACACGGTCATCTGCACGATCACGCCGCCGACTACCAGTGCCGCCAAGGCTGCGCCGCCGATGATGTTGTCGCGCTTGCGCCGCGCCGCCTGCTGCCGGCGCAGGTCGCGTTTGGCCTCCATCCGGGCAATGCGGCGCCGGGTTTCGCGGTCATGACGGCTCCGGGCCAAAGCTCCTCCTGGTCGTTGCGCTAATAGACTCCGCCCGGCGCCGGGGCGGCGCCCGGCAGCGCGTTTGGTTCCGCTGCCGTGGCAGGCCTTAAACTGGTCCAGCAGCCAGTCTAGCGATCCAGTGCCGCAGCACTGCCGCCGGCTTTAATGCACCCGCCTCATCCTTACCCCTCATCTACTAGGAGATAGGTCCGTATGGCACGCAAGGCCTCCCTGTCAGGCTTCCCGGAATGGCTTCCGCAGGAGAGGCTTGTGGAGCTGCATGTTCTGGATTCCCTGCGCCGGACGTTTGAGCTGCACGGTTTCTCCTCCATCGAGACCCGCGCCGTCGAAACCGTGGCCCAGCTGCTGCGCAAGGGCGAGATCGACAAAGAGGTTTACGGCCTGCACCGCCTGCAGGCCGACGAATCCGAGGGCAAGTCCGAGGACAAGCTGGCCCTGCATTTCGACCTTACGGTCCCGTTCGCCCGCTACGTCGTGGAGAACGCCGGCCACTTGGCCTTCCCGTTCCGCCGGTACCAGATCCAGAAGGTCTGGCGGGGCGAGCGTCCGCAGGAGGGCCGGGCCCGCGAGTTCACCCAGGCGGACATCGACGTGGTGGGCGACGGCGAGCTGCCCTTCCGCTACGACGTGGAGCTGGCGCTGGTCATCGTCGAGGCCCTCAGCGCGCTGCCCATCCCCGAGTTCAAGCTGCGCGTAAACAACCGGAAGCTGGCCGAGGGCTTCTACCGCGGGATCGGGCTGACCGACACCGCCGGGGTACTGCGCAGCATCGACAAGCTGGAGAAGATCGGTCCCGAGAAGGTTGCCGCGCTGCTGCAGGAAGAACTGGGCGCCACCGACGAACAGGCGCAGGCCGCGCTGAAGCTGGCATCCATCCGCACCGAGGACACCTCCTTCGTGGACCAGGTGCGGGCGCTCGGAGTCCGGCACGAGCTGCTGGACACCGGCCTGGCCGAGTTGGAGGAAGTCATCGGCGAGGCGCACCGGCGCGCCCCGGGCAAGGTGCTGGCCGACCTGAGCATCGCCCGCGGCCTGGACTATTACACCGGCACGGTCTACGAAACCGTCCTTGTGGGCCATGAGCAGCTGGGATCCATCTGCTCCGGAGGCCGTTACGACGCGCTGGCGGCCAAGGGCAACCGGACCTTTCCCGGCGTCGGCCTCTCCATCGGCGTGACCCGGCTGGTCATGCGGATCCTGGGACAGGAGTTCGCCGTGGCGTCCCGGCAGGTGCCGACGACCGTGCTGGTCGCCCTGGCCAACGAGGACAGCTGGTCGCAGGCCCAGGACGTGGCGGGGGAGCTGCGTTCACGCGGCATCAGCGTGGAGGTGGCCGCGAAGGCAGACAAGTTCGGCAAGCAGATCAAGTACGCGGACCGCCGCGGCATCCCCTACGTCTGGTTCACCTCCGTGGCCGACGACGGCAGCCTCAGCCACGAGGTCAAGGACATTCGCTCCGGCGACCAGGCCGCGGCGGATCCGGCGGTCTGGACCCCTCCGGCGGAGGATCTGGCCCCGCAGATCACCGCGGCCGCCCACTAAGGGCGGCCGCGGTCGGGCGGCCCTGCTCAGCAGCCGCGGTT
>NZ_JBNHGE010000053.1:0-17722 GCF_059090935.1 Arthrobacter sp. Y3223166
GGGACTGGGTCCAGGCCTCGTGTTTGCGCACCGCCTGGAGGTAGTCGAGGGTCGACCAGTCGTCCAGGGCCGCGGGGTCGGTGCCGGCGAGCAGGCCTGCCAGTTCCGCCGGTCCCAGCTCCTGCCAGTCGTCCGCCCACCCCCGCGGGACCGGTACCGGTTCGGCGGCACCATTGTCGGGCGCGGCACCGTCGTCGGGCCCGGCACCGTCGTCGGACGCGGCAGGGGAGCCGGAGGATTCCTCCGGCTCCTGTGCCTCGTCCAACGGTTCCGCTGCCATACTTCAACGCTACGCAGCCCACGCCCCGGGTAGAACGGGTCTTCGAGGAAAGTGCATAACCTGCCCCCGACACCTGCCTGTGTAGGACAACTCAGCCGGCGAATGGCTGAACGGGAAACCGTCATTCCCTGTGTAGGACAACTCAGCCAGCCAATGGCTGAACGGGGAACCGTCCTTCCCTGTGTAGGACAACTCAGCAGGCTAACGGCTAAACGCGAAGCCGACGGGTGCGTCTCGAGGGGAAACCAGCCCACCGTCATGCGACGAAACCGCGGCACCGCCGCGGTTTCCGGGCCGCCGCAGACACCGCGAGTGCACCCGCGCACAGGAAGACCCGGTTGCTCCGGACGCCGCAGGGGCGGCCGGAACAACCGGGCCAGGGAAATCTGCCAAAGGTTCCAGTCCTAGATGGCAGCCTCGCCGCGTTCGCCGGTTCTGACGCGGACCGCTTCCTGCACATCCACCAGCCAGACCTTGCCGTCGCCCGGGCGGCCGGTGTTGGCTGTGGCCACGAGGACGTCGACGATGTCGTCGGCCAAATCGTCCCCCACCAAGACCTCGACGCGGACCTTGGGCAGCAGGTCCACCGTGTACTCGGCGCCGCGGTAGACCTCCGTGTGGCCGCGCTGCCGCCCGTACCCGCTGGCCTCACTGACGGTCAGCCCTTGGACCCCGTAGCTTTCCAAGCTGTTGCGGACTGCCTCCAGCTTTTCCGGCCGGATGATTGCGGTGACCAGTTTCATGCGTTGACCTCTTCCTTGATCGTGCTGCGGGCGCTGGGGTCGGTTGCCGGGTGCGGGATGAATGTTCCGCCGGTGCCCAGGCCGCCGAATTCGTAGGCGGATTCGGCGTGCTGGGCGAGGTCCACGCCGGTGACCTCATCCTCTGCAGTCACCCGGAAGCCAAGGGTCTTGTGGATCGCCAAGCCGATGATCAGGGTCAGCACGCCAGAGAACACCATGGAGACCAGCGCCGCCACGGCCTGCGCCCCCAGTTGGGCGACGCCGCCGCCGTAGAAGAGACCACCGCCTGCACCCTGGACCGGCAGGGCGATGAAGCCCAGGGCCAGCGTTCCGACCAGGCCGGCAACCAGGTGGACGCCCACCACATCCAGCGAGTCGTCGTAGCCCAGCCTGTACTTCAGCCCCACCGCCAGCGCGGCCAGCACGCCCGCCACCAGGCCCAGACCCACCGCACCCAGGGGGGATACGTTGGCGCAGGCCGGGGTGATGGCCACCAGACCCGCGACCACACCCGAGGCCGCCCCGAGGGACGTGGGGCGGCCGTCGCGGAGGCGCTCGGTCACCAGCCAGCCCACGATGGCGGCTGCCGGGGCGGCCATGGTGTTGACCCAGATCAGCCCGGCTTCCTCCGCCGTGGCCGCCGCTCCCCCGTTGAATCCAAACCAGCCGAACCACAGCATCGCTGCGCCGATCATCACCAGCGGGATGTTGTGCGGGCGCTGTGCAGGGTCCTTGCCGAAGCCTCTGCGCTTGCCCAGAATCAGGGCCAGGACCAGGCCCGCTACACCGGCATTGATGTGCACCACCGTGCCGCCGGCGAAATCGATCGCCTCCCCGGCCCAGGCGCCGATGGCTCCCTCGGCCCCCAGCAAGCCGCCGCCCCAGACCATGAAGGCCAGCGGGCAGTAAACCAGCGTGACCCAGACCGGCACGAAGACCGCCCAGGCGCTGAATTTTGCCCGGTCGGCGATGGCGCCGGAGATGAGTGCCACGGTGATGATCGCGAACGTGGCACCGTACCCGGCGCTGATCAGGTCAGGGGTGCTAAGCAGCCCTTCCAGGCCGAACGCGGCGAACGGATTGCCGAAGAGCTGGGCCACGCCCTCGCCCCCGCTCATCGAGTAACCCCACAGCACCCAGACCACCGCCACCAGCGCGACGGCGGAAAAGCTCATCATCATCATGTTCAGGGCCGATTTGGCCCGCGTCATCCCGCCGTAGAAGAATGCCAGTCCCGGCGTCATGAGCAGCACCAAGGCCGCCGAAATCATTACCCAGACGTGACCTGCCGACAGATCCATGTTTCACGTCCCCTCGTTCGTTGGCGGGTAATTTCCCACCGATGAACCAAGACTGACGACGGCGTGTTTCGGCCAGCAGGATGCTTCATTGCGGCAGCGTTACAAGAAGCCCGCGCAGGTAAAACCGGTGCAACCGGCGTGTTTCGGCAGTGTTTCGCGCGGCACCGAGAGCGGCACAGAGTGGCATAGAGGACGACGGCGGTGCGCGGCCCGGCGTTGACACCGAGCCCACGCGCGGGTCGGGCTACGCTGGTTGGCATGCCTGTTTTCCGCCGCACGGCGCGCCAGTTCCGCCTGCCCGGCCACCAGCGACCGGGCAAGCCGGCACCCACTCCGATTCCGCGCGACATCAAGGTCCTCGTTGCCGCTGCGTTCGTCATCGCGCTGGGATACGGGCTGGTGGCGCCAGTCCTGCCTCAGTTCGCCGCGAGTTTTGACGTCGGTGTCGCGGCCGCCAGCATCATCGTCAGCGTGTTCGCCCTCGCCCGGCTGGTCTTCGCGCCCGCGGGCGGCGCCCTGGTGGGCCGCTGGGGTGAACGCCGGGTCTATCTCACCGGGCTGCTGATCGTCGCCGCTTCAACCGGCGCCTGCGCGCTGGCGCAGGACTACTGGCAGCTGCTCATCTTCCGGGGCCTGGGCGGCCTCGGCTCCACCATGTTCACGGTGTCGGCCATGGCGCTGATCCTGCGGCTGGCCCCGCCGGACGGCCGCGGCCGGGTTTCCAGCCTGTATGCCGGCACGTTCCTGATGGGCGGCATCCTCGGCCCGGTGGCCGGCGGCCTGCTGGCAGGATTCGGGCTGCGGATGCCGTTCGTGGTCTATGCCCTCGCGCTGCTCGTGGCGGCCGCCGTCGTCGCCGTCATGCTCAAGAAACCCGCCGCCCGCACGGCCAACGACGCTCCGGCTCCCGAGGCGATGGATCTGCGCGAGGCGCTCTCGGACCCGGGGTACCGGGCCGCCGTCGTGTCCGCCTTCGCCAACGGCTGGGCCACGTTCGGGGTACGCATGGCGCTGATTCCGCTCTTCGCCGCGGCCGTGCTGGGCGCTGGCCCGGAGACCGCCGGGCTGGCGTTGGCCGTCTTCGCGGTCGGCAACGCGCTGGCGCTGACGTTCTCCGGCCGCCTCTCGGACACCGCCGGGCGCCGCCCCCTGGTGGTCGCCGGGCTGACCGTGGCCGGGCTCGCGATCGCAGCCATCGGGTTTACCGAGTCAGTTCCGGTGTTCGTCGCAGCTTCGGTCATCGCCGGTTTCGGGTCCGGACTGCTCGGACCGGCGCAGCAGGCCGCCGTCGCGGACATCATCGGCAACGACCGCAGCGGCGGCAAGGTGCTGGCCGTCTTCCAGATGGGCACCGACGCGGGCGCGATCATCGGCCCGGTCTTGGCCGGAGCGCTCGCCGACCGGCTTAACTACGCCTGGGCCTTCGGGGTCACCGGCGCGATCATGCTGGCGGCGGCGCTCCTGTGGCTGCTCTTCGGCCGCGAGACGCTGGTGAAGCCCCAGGAGGAACCTGCGGCGGGCTGATCCCGGCAGCGAACAACCCTGGAAACAGCTGTTAGCCCCACCTGGGTTCCAGTGGTAGCCAGGCGCCGCGTTCGCCGCTAGTCTCTGATCCATGACCGTTGGGGGACGCGTTGTGGCGGCGGTGGCCGTCGTGTTTTGGGCCGTACTGCCCGGGTTCGGACTGACCGACTTGTCGACCATGTTCGTCGAAGATTCCTATTTCGCCGAGGTTGCGGCGCTGGAAACCAGCTGGGGCGTGCTCACCACCTTCGCCGTCGCACTGGCTTTCGGCTGGGCGGCGTTCCGGCCAAGGGACATTGTGCCGGTGCTCGCCCTGCTGTGGCTGACGACGGCGGCGCTCCTCTTGGGTGCCCTGCTCGGCGCGAGCCCCGGACCCGTGGTGATGGCCGCGGCACTCGGCATCATGTCCTGGGGCCTGTGGTGGTCGTCCCGGCGCGCCGGGACGCGCTTTCCGGCGCCGCGGATGGCGGTGGACTGGCCGCTGATGGTGCTGGCCGTGCTGGCCCTGCCGTTCTGGGCCGCCTACGCCTGGTACGCCCTCGGGGTCTCGCGTGCCGCGGGCTCGAAACCCGAGTACTGGACCATGGGCATAGACCACTGGCCGGTCCAAGGCGCCCTGGGCATTACGCTGGCCGCCGCCGGCCTGCTGCACGCGCTCTGGCCGCCCGCACGCGCATTGCTGCGCACCGTGCTGGCGTTCAGTGCCGTCTCGCTGGGCACCAGCTGGCTATTGGGGCCGGAAACAGGAGGCAGCGTCGACGTCACAGTGCTGGCCGTCGCGTCCCTTGTCTGGGGCCTGCTCATCGCGGTGCGTGTCGCGGGCCCGGAGTCGGCCGCCGGTGAAAAACCCGTCACGGCGGCCGGGGTGGTCAGCGACGGGCACACGACCGAAAGTGACGCATGACTGGCAGCGACGGGCACCGGCCGGACAGCGACCGGCGCCCGTCCGGCAGCAACGCCCGTTTGGCGGACCAGACCAGCTGGCGCTAGTTCAGCAGAGCGTCCACGAAGTCCTCGGTCTCGAACGGCGCCAGGTCGTCGGCGCCTTCGCCCAGGCCCACCAGTTTCACCGGCACGCCAAGGCTGCGCTGGATGGCGACGACGATGCCGCCCTTGGCGGTGCCGTCCAGCTTGGTCAGCACGATGCCGGTGATGTTGACGACGTCGGCGAACACCTTGGCCTGGTTCAGGCCGTTCTGGCCGGTGGTCGCGTCCAGCACCAGCAGCACCTCGTCCACCGTGGCCTGCTTCTCGATCACGCGCTTGACCTTGCCCAGTTCGTCCATCAGGCCCACCTTGTTCTGCAGGCGCCCGGCGGTATCCACCATGACCACATCGACTTCCTGCTCGATACCGGCCTTTACCGCCTCGAAGGCGACGGACGCGGGATCCGCGCCATCGACGTCGGACTTCACGGTGGGCACGCCCACGCGCGATCCCCAGGTGGCCAGCTGCTCGGCCGCGGCCGCACGGAAGGTATCCGCCGCACCGAGGATCACGTCCTTGTCCTCGGCCACCAGCACGCGGGCCAGCTTGCCCACCGTGGTGGTCTTGCCGACGCCGTTGACGCCCACCACCATCATCACCGCGGGGCGGTCGGCATGGCGCATCACGGCCAGCGATCGGTCCATGGACGGGTCCACAAGCTTGATCAGTTCCTCGCGCAGCATGGCCTTGACCTGCTCCGGGCTGCGGCTGCCCTCCACCTTCACGCGGTCCTTGAGCGCGTCCACGAGTTCCATCGTCGGCTCGGTGCCCAGGTCGGCCAGCAGGAGCGTCTCTTCGATTTCGTCCCAGACGTCGTCGTCGATCTTGTCGCTGGCGAGCAGCGCCAGGAGCCCCTTGCCCAGGGCGTTGTTGGACTTGACCAACCGGGCGCGCAGCCGGGACAGGCGGCCCTGCACCGGCGCCGGCGTCTCCACCGGGATGGTCTCCAGCGCGGCGGCGTCCTCCGGAATTTCGACGTCGGCCGGCGGCAGTTCCTCCTCGGTCGGTGCGCCGAGGGGCGGTGCGGGGGCCGTCTGTCCGCGGGGCGCTTCCAGGGTGCCGGTACCGCCCCCGGTCGGCGGCATGGCCGGGTCGTTCGCGTCCCGGGTGGTGGTGTATTTGCCGGGCGGGGTCCTGCGGCCCCGCAGCAGCAGCGTTGCCACCAAACCGATGACGACAATGGCGATAACTACGTAAATGATGATCATGGTTGCGTCCACGGTTCCTAGCCTAGCCGCTGACCGTTCCGCGTCACGGGTCGGGCGGCGCGGCCGGACATCCACGTTCCAAGGCCCGGCGCAGCGACTGTACGATCAACGCATGAAGCCGTTCCTGCTCCTGGCCACGCGCGCCGAAGACACCGCAGCCGATGAGGAGTACGCGGCCTTCGCCCGTTTTGGCGGCCTGGAACCGGGCCAGTTGCAGCGCGTGCGGCTGGAGGCCGGACCAATGCCGGCCATCGATCTGGACGATTACAGCGGAATCATCCTCGGCGGCAGCCCGTACACCTCCAGCGACGACGACGCGTTCAAGTCCGCCGCCCAGCTGCGCGTCGAGGCCGAGCTGGAGCAGCTGCTGGACACCGTCGTCGCCCACGATTTCCCGTTCCTGGGCGCCTGCTACGGCGTCGGCACCCTGGGCCGGTACGGCGGCGGCGTGGTGGACCGGCAGTACGGCGAGCCGATCGGCGAGGCGCAGATCGTGCTGACCGACGACGGCGCCGCCGATCCCCTGCTGGCCGGCCTGCCCCGCGAGTTCGGCGCCTTCGTGGGCCACAAGGAGGCATGCTCGGTGTTGCCCGCGGGCGCAGTGCGCCTGGCCGGGTCCGAGCACTGCCCCAACCAGATGTTCCGGCTGCAGGACAACCTCTACGCCACCCAGTTCCACGCCGAGTTGGACGTCGACGGCCTGCTGACCCGGATCTGGATCTACCGGGACGCCGGCTATTTCCCGCCGGACCAGGCCGATGCCGTCATGGGACGGGTGCGCGGACGCACCGTGACGATCCCGCAGCGGATACTTCGCAACTTCGTCACCCGCTACGCCACCGACCGACACAGCACCCACCGAACCCCACGAACCCCACCGGAACGAGGAACCGAATGAGTTTGAAAGAGCAACTGCAGGCCGACGTCGTCGCCCACATGAAGGCAGGGAACAAGACGGCCCTGACCACGGTGCGCAACGTTTTGGGCGAGATAGCAACCAAGGAAAAGTCCGGCAAGACGCCGGTGGAGCTGGACGATGCCCAGACCACCGCGCTGCTGCAGAAGGAAGCCGCCAAGCGCCGCGACACTGCCCGCATCTACGCGGAAGCCGGAGAGCCGGAGCGGGCCGCCGCGGAAATCGCGGAAGCCGAGGTCATCGAGGCGTACCTGCCCCAGCCGCTCACCGAGGCCGAGGTCGCGGAGATCGTGGACAGCACCATTGCCGGGCTCAAGGCGGACGGCGCGGAGCTGTCCATGCGGCAGATGGGAGCGGTGATGAAGCCGGTCACCGAGAAGGTGGCGGGCCGCTTCGACGGCAAGGCCGTCAGCGAGATGGTCCGCGGGCGGCTGGCGGGGCAGTAACCAAAGCGGTGAAAGGTCAGTGCGCCAACTCCGGCGGCCAGACGATCCGGAAGCGCTCGAACACGACTTCGTTGTCTCCGCGCCACTCGATCCCCTGCGCGGCACAGACCCGCTTCCAGTAGATCAAGTGCTGCTCCAGCCAGGTCGAGCGCTGCCGGTCGTCTTCGGCCTCATCCCAGGCGAACGCGTCGTCCACGCTGTCCGGCGGCCCCAGCCGAAGCTCGGTGGAGCGCAAAATGACCCGGGGCTTGCCCGAGCCGTCGCAGGCCACCCAGTGGTCCCCGATCCGCGGAAGCCGTTCCCCCTGCCGGTGGAATTCGGCCACCAGCGCGGCCGTGGCGCGCTTCGGGCCGGCGATGACCAGCCCCAGCAGCGCGTCCGCGAGCGCGGCACTGTCGCCGAAATGGTCGACGACGGCTTCCTCACCGGGGCCGATGGCTTCCGGCCGCGCGGCTGCGTACTCGCTCCACATCTGCAGGGCGGCATCACGGTCGGGGCTGGCGCACGGTGTAGTCACCGTCGAATCCTAGCGGGATGGCCGCCCCCGTAGGATCCTGGGCGGGTGGCTTGGCGCCGGAAATCCCTAGGCGGGGTGGCCGGCGTCGAAATCCTGGACGTCGCTGAACGACAAAAGGCCGGTGATGTCGCCGCCACGGGTCTCAAGCGGGGACAGCAGGAAACCGGTGTGGTCGCCGAGATCGACCTTCTTCACGACGCGCCCGACCATGACGCGCGCGGCGTCCGCCAGCAGCGGAACATCCTCCGGTCCGGGCAGCCAGTCGCAGTGCGCGAACTTGTCCAGGTCGTCGCCCGTCGCGGTGCCAAACAATTCTGCGAGCGCCCGCTGGCCGCGCCCGAGCACGTGCACCGCCAGCACGCCTGCCTCCAGCGCCACGGGATGGGTGCGGTTCTGCTGCGAGATGCACACCAGGAACAGGGCCGGCTTCAGGCTGCATTGCGTGGCGAAACCTACCAGGCAGCCGGACCGCTCGCCTCCGGCCCCCGCTGCCGTGACGATGTACATCGGATAGTCGAAGCCCCGCACGAAGTCGTCCATCAGCTGCCCGGTTGTTGCCTGTTTCTGCGCCATGCCCACATCATGCCGTACTGGACGCCGATGCCGCCCCCGGACGCCCTGGGGGGGGACGGCGGACGCGCCGGCCGGGAGGCCCCGTTGGCGGTGCTGCCGCCTTGACGGCCTATCCGGTGCATGGTTGTGTCGAAGTTGTCCCCCCAACCAATCAACCAGCGCGTCCCCATGACCTTTCGCCCCTCGCACCGGCCGATGAGGTTCATCACCAAGAACGGGAGGCACTAATTTGAAGAACGTATTTATCCTCGGACTGACCGATTTCCAAGCCGGCGAGTTGCAGACCGTCCGCGGCGCCGAGAACTACACCTTCCACAGCCTGCTCGACTACGACCGGCTGGTCCGCGAGAAGGACATCGACTTCACCGCCTTGCTGGACGCGGCGCGGCAGCAACTGCGCGAGTTTGACGGCAGTGTGGACGCCATCGTCTCCCACTGGGACTTCCCCACCAGCGTGATCGGGCCGATCCTGGCCAAGGAATACGGAATCGCCGCTCCCTCCCTGGAGAGCGTGCTCAAGTGCGAGCACAAGTACTGGAGCCGGCTGCAACAGCGGGAATCCATCCCCGAGTGTGTCCCGCAGTTCGCCTCCTTCGACCCGTTCGACGACGATGCGCTGCAGCAGATCGACATTCCGTTCCCCTTCTGGGTCAAGCCGGTGAAGGCGCACTCGTCCAACCTCGGGTTCCAGATCCGGAACGAGGAGGACTTCGACGAGGCCATCCGCGCGATCCGCGCGGAAATTGCGCAGGTCGGCGACGCCTTCAACGAGGTCCTGCAGATGGTGGACCTGCCGCCCGAACTGCAGGGCGCCGGCGGCAACACCTGCCTGGCCGAACAGTTCGTCACCGGCACCCAGGCCGCCCCCGAGGGAACCATGTTCCGCGGAAAATACAACGCCCACGGTGTGTTCGACATGCACAAGGACGCCGCCGGCACCAGCTTCGAGCGGCTGGACTACCCCGCCAACAGCGTCCCGGAGTCCGTCCAGCAGCGCATGATCGACCTGTCCGAGCGGTACCTGCGCCATGTGGGCTTCGACAATGGCTGCTTCAACGCCGAGTTCATGTGGGACGAGGCGGAGGACCAGCTCTGGCTCATCGAGGTCAACACCCGCATCTCCCAGTCCCACAGCGACTTGTTTGCGAAGGTGGACGGCGTCTCCAACCACGAGGTCGCCATCGACATCGCGTTGGGTGTCGAGCCGTCGATGCCGCACCGCAAGGGCGAATTTGCCGTCGCTTCCCAGTGCATGGTCTTCCACGACGAGGACGCCATCGTGACCCGCGTGCCGGACGAGCAGGACACGGCGCGGCTGGCAAAACAGATTCCGCACGCCAACTTCACGCCGCAGGTGAATGTGGGCGACCGGCTCTCCGAACTGCCCAACCAGGACAGCTACCGCTACGTCATCGGCATCCTGTACCTCGGCGCCGACGACCGGGAGCAGCTGGTGCAGCGCTACGACGCCGCGTTGGAAGCGCTGCCCTTCGAGCTCGAGCCCGTCCCGGCCGCCTCCCGGTAACCCCTGCCGACCCGGGCAGACTCCCGGTAATCCCACACGCCTCCGGGCCGCCGTCGCGCGGCCCGGAGCCGGGCGGTCGGAAGCCCCCCCGGTCGGGAGTCGCGCGGTCGGGTCTCCCCCGGGTCGCGCGGCCCATGCGGCGTGGCCCGCGAGGCCGCTCTGCAGGCGATCATCCGCCGCCGCAGCGGCGGCAGAAAGGAGCAATGAGCACCGCATGAATATCGTTGAAAGCTTTCCCCACGACGTTCGGGCAATCGAAAATGTCTTCATTCCCATGCGCGACGGCGCCCGGCTGGCCGCGCGGATCTGGATGCCGGCCGATGCCGAGGATCGGCCGGTGCCGGCCATCCTCGAGTACATCCCCTACCGCAAGCGGGACAACTCCCGCGGCCGCGACCAGCTGAACCACCCCTACATGGCCGGCCACGGCTATGTCAGCGTCCGGGTGGACATGCGGGGCAGCGGCGACTCCGACGGCGTGCTGGTGGACGAATACCGGCCGCAGGAACACGAAGACGCCGAAGACGTCATCGCCTGGCTGGCGGACCAGCCCTGGTGCGACGGCAACGTGGGCATGATGGGCATCTCCTGGGGCGGATTCAACAGCCTGCAGATGGCCGCCCGGCAGCCGCCGGCGCTGAAGGCGATCATCAGCGCCTCGGCCACCGACGACCTGTACGTGGACAACATGCACTACATGGGCGGCTGCCTGCTGGCGGACAACCTCTCCGAGGCCACCGTCATGTTCGCGTTTAACAGCCTGCCGCCGGACCCGGAAATCGTCGGCGAGAAGTGGCGCGAGATGTGGCACGAGCGGCTCTCCGGCAGCGGACTCTGGCTGGAGACCTGGCTGGAGCACCAGACCCGCGGCGACTATTGGAAGCCGGCGTCGGTCTGCGAAGACTATTCGCAGATCAAGATCCCGGTCATGGCGGTCGGCGGCTGGGCCGACGGCTACACCAACGCCATCTTCCGGCTGATGGAGAACCTGGAGGTACCGCGCAAGGGACTGATCGGACCGTGGGGGCACAAGTACCCGCATCTGGGCGTGCCCGGCCCGGCCATCGGGTTCCTGCAGGAAACGGTGCGCTGGTGGGACCACTGGCTGAAGGGCAAGGACACCGGCCTGATGGAGGAACCGATGGTCCGGGCCTGGATGCAGGACGCGGTCTCCCCCGAACCGTCCTATGAGGACAGGCCCGGCCACTGGGTCGCCGAACCGTCCTGGCCGTCGCCGAACATCGAGAACCAGCGGTGGCAGCTGGGCCGCTACGGGCTGTTCCCGGAGGGCTCGCCGGTGGAGCCCGGCGGCAGCGTCGACCTGCTTTCGCCGCTGAGCGTCGGCATGTTCGCCGGCAAGTGGGCGTCCTACGCGGCGCTGCCGGACCTGCCGTCCGACCAGCGCGAGGAGGACGGCGGCGCGCTCGTCTACGAGACCGACCCGCTGGAGGGCGACGTGGAGGTCTTCGGCCGCCCCGTCGCCGCCTTCGAGGTTGCCGCGGACAAGCCGGTCGCCCAGCTGGTGGTCCGGCTCTCCGACGTCGCACCGAACGGCGAGGCAACGCGGGTCACCTACGGCCTGCTCAACCTGACGCACCGCGACGGCAGCGAGCATCCGGAGCCGCTGGAACCCGGCGAGCGCTACCGGGTCGAGATACCGCTCAACGGCCTGGCCCAGTCGTTCCCGGCCGGGCACCGTCTGCGGCTCTCGGTGTCGACGTCGTACTGGCCGCTGGTCTGGCCGTCGCCGGAACCAGCGACGGTCACCGTCTTCGCCGGCGGCACCCTCGACCTGCCGGTGCGCAAGCCGAGGGCGGACGACGGCGAGCTGCGTCCCTTCGCGGAGCCGGAGACCGCCCCGGAACTGGAGACCACGCTGCTGAACCCCGGCAACCACCACTGGCGCACGATCCGCGACCTGGAGGCCGGCACGTCGACGGTGGAGATCATCAACGACCAGGGCCGGTTCCGGATCGACGAAACGGGCACCGACATCCGGCGCGTCACCAATGAGTGGTACAGCTCCCGCGGAAACGACGTGAACTCCGTCCGCGGCGAAACCCAGACGGTGCGCCGCTACGAGCGCGGCGATTGGCGGATCGAAGTGCAGACCAGGACGGTGCTGACGTCGACGCCGACCGACTTCGTGGTGAACGCGCAGCTGGATGCGTACGAGCTGGACGAGGTACGCGGCAACCCCCGCGTCTACTCGCAGAACTGGCAGCGCAGCATCCCCCGGCAGCTCGTCTGACCAGGGGCCGGACATGCAGCCGGCGGCGCACTAAGAAAAGGGAGGCCAGGATCCATCCGGACCCTGGCCTCCCTCATGGGGTTTTCGCGATTACCACTGAACCCTGGCCATGGTGGCCGACAGCTCCGGGATCTTGCTCTCGGTGACCGGCTGGATTCCGGTGACCGTGGCGAAGCCGGCGGCCAGCAGCGCGAAGTCGCTCTCCGGCGGGGCTTCCTCCTGGCTGTCCGCGATGGCCAGGCGCAGGTCCTCGTCGCCGCGTTCGGCCAGCGTGGTCTGCACGATGCCGAATTCGGCCAGCGTCGCGGACCGGTATTCGGGCAGCCGGGTGCCGTCCACGTTGGGCACGTTGAGGTTCAGCACGGTTCCGGTCTGCTGGTCCATCAGGTACGGCAGCAGCCCGGTCGCCAGCCGCGCCGCGGTGTCCCAGTTCAGCTGTTCCGGCTCCAGCCCGGTGTCCAGCGACACGGCCATCCCGCGGCCGCCGTTCACGCCCGCGGTCAGCGCGGCGCCGACCGTGCCGGAGTGCAGGATCACCCGGCCCACGTTCGCGCCGCGGTTCACCCCGGAGAGCACCACGTCCGGGCCGTCCCCGAAGGCACCGTGCGGCGCGATCATGGCAATGAAGCCCGGCGTGCCGTGCACGGCAAACGCCGGCACGGACTCCAGGCCCTTCAACGTGCGCCGCTCGATCCGGATGCGGCCCTCGTCCTCCCGGGCCGTAATGGACGCGCTGCTGCCGCTGGCTTCCGCAACCGGCGCCGCGATCGTCACGTTCAGGCCGGCCTCCAGGACTCCTGCTGCCAGGGCGTGCAGGCCCGGGGAGTCGATGCCGTCGTCGTTGGTGATCAGGACCATCTTCGGCTTGGTCATTGTTCTTGAACCTTCCGCGCCAACTCGTCGGGGCTGATTTGCCGTCCTGCTGCCTTCCCGCCGCCGTCGTAGGGCGAGACCGTCACCAGCTTGGTCAGGTTCCGAATGGCGCCCTCTTCGCCGGTGCCCAGGCCGTGGCGGGTCACGTTCAGCGCGCCGGCGGCCGTGCCCAGCACCACCGCCTCGTGGATGGTGCCGCCGTCGGCCAGGGTCGCGGCGACCCCGGCGGTCAGCGAGTCTCCCGCCCCGTGGGTGTCCACGCTCTGCATCTCGGGGACCCGGATCTCGCTCAGGGCGCCGTCGTGCAGCATCAGGGACGGAAGGTGGGCGCGGGTGACAATCACCGTGCCGGCCCCCTCGTCGTGCATGCCGCGCATCGCCTCAATGATCGCCTCGGGTTCGTCCGAGGCGGCCCGCCCGCTCTCGGTCAGTTCGTCGTCGGCGATTTTAGCCACGCTTACGCCTCCGGCGAGCGCGGCGGTGAGCCGGTCGCCGGTGAGGTCGGTGATCACCCGGCAGCCGGCGGTGCGCAGGTCGGCGGCAAGCCTCCGGTAGACGTCGTGCGGTACGGCGTCTTCGCGGACCGCGCCGCTGAGGATCGCCGTGCCCGCCTCGATCCCGGCCTGCAGGGTCAGGCCGTAAAGTTCGTCGAGCTCATGCCGCGTCAGTTTTTCCCCGGGGCTCTCGGCGATGACCTCCCGGTCGCCGCCGCGCCGGTCATGGACGTACGCCGCGCTGCTGCCCTCGCCCTTTACCGGGAGGACCTTGACCCCCTCGTCGGCGATCAGATGCCGGATCACGCCGCCGGCTTCGCCCGAGAACGCCGCGCACATCGTGACGGACGCGCCGAGTGCGGTCAGCATCCGCGCCTGCCAGACGCCCTGGCCACCGGCGTGCAGGTGGATATCGGCGGTGCCCTCGACGTCCTCCACCGTCACGGTGAGCACGGGCGAGGGAGCGAAAATAACTACGGAGCCCATCGCGTGCCTCCCTCGAACGATCCAGCCATGTTGCCTCCTTTTTTGTTGCCCCGGGGCAGCCGTCACGGCTGGGCGGCTGCCCGCTCACATCGGTAGCCGACCACACTCCCAGCCTCCTGGCCCCGGGCGTGCGCACCTGCGCTTCGCCCGGCCGTTTGCCTGCAGCCCGGGAGGGGTCGATTCTGGTTTCGACACTAACGCCCAACCGGGGCACGGACAATGGGCGCTCGGGCGGTAGCGGTCCGCCCGTGGTTCCCGTTAGGGTGGCTCGGAGCCGGTCCCCGCGGCAATCTTCCGGCACCGGATAAGTCCCGGCACACCGGAGCACCGGTGTGCACGGACAGATGGCCCGGGGAGCCGACGGGCTGAAAGGAAGAGAAGAAGTGCCTGCCTCCACTCCCGCAGCATGCAAAGCCCGCGTTGCCGCCGTCGCGTTGCTCACACTGCTGGGCCTGGGACTGGCCGGCTGCAGCGCGCCGGACTATGAGGGGCCTTACGACCGCGGCTTCGTCAACACGCTGGACTCGCTCGAGGGAAAGTCGGTCACTGTGACCGGGGCGGTGGAAGAAGTGGTCGCGCCCGAAGCCTTCACCATCGCAGACCCGGCGGACCCCGCCGTTGAACCGCTGCTGATCATTTACGACACCGACCTCGACGACCTGTCGCCGGGAGAGCCAATTCGAATCACCGGGATCCTCCATACGGTCCTCAATCTTCCGTATCTGGACGACGAAACCGGCACCGGCCCGGACGACGCGGTTCTTGCCCCATGGGATCGGAAGCCGTATATCAAGGCTTCCGTCGTCACCGCTCCGCCCTCCGCTGGCGACTAGGCGCCGCAGCTTGCATCGGGCCGGTCATTCCGGCGTCGCGCCGTCCAACACCCGGTCGATGATCTCCCGGACGCGGTCCTCGGCAATGATCGTGAAGTGCCCGCTGGTCTCGAGCCGGATGTTGGTTGCGCCCTCGAGCCGGCAGCCGCCGGGAATGTGCGGGTCGAAGGCGCTGTAGACGGACACGATCCGGTGGTTGACAGCCAGGTTGGCCAGCAGTCGCCGCAGGACGCGGTTGTTCGGCGCGAACGCCCGGACCATCGGCGTCACCGCGAAGGACGCGTAGCGGGAGCCGGAAAACGGCGTTCCGATCGCCACCATGCGCTTCACCCGCGCCCCGGACTCCGCGCCCGTCATCACGTATTTGCCGATCAGTCCGCCCTTGCTGTGCGCGATGATGGTCACGTTGTCCAGGTCCTGGCCGCGCAGGTAGTCGGCGACCAGCCCGGCCATCCGCTCGACGCTGCCCACGTTGAAGCCCAGCGGCTCGATCACGTGCACCGGATGCCCGCGCCCGTGGACGTGCTCGATCAGCGGGCGCATGAACTTCCAGGACTCGTAGATGCCCGGAAGTACGACGACGGGGTCCGCCGCGCGGGTTCCGGCCTCCCGGTACCGCGCCGGGCCGGTCCGGTCGAAGAGTCCGCGGACCTGCCGGCGGCCGATGTAGGCGTAGTCCAGCAGCCAGGCCCGGCCCAGCCGCAGTCGAGGGAGCAGACGGTTCATTGCCGGTCTATGACGGCAGCATCGTCGAAGCCGGCCGTGGCCAGGCACAGGCGGGCCACCGGGCCGGGCGAACGGAACATCATCACGTGCGCCTCGCCCGGGATGCTGTCCACGATCGTGCCCGGGCAGGCAGCGGCCAGTTCGCGGCACCAGTCCAGCGGCACGATCGGGTCCCGGTCGCCGCGGACGATGCGCACCGGCACCTGCACCCCGGCGATCCGCTGCTCCAGCTTTTGGTCGAGCATGGCCGGCAGTGTCTTCAGGAACCAGCGCGGCCCGCAACGAAGGTAGTCGGTGGCCTCGATCATGTCCACGGTCAGCGGTTCCCGGAACCCGTCCTGAAGCAGCCGGAGGCCGTGCTGCCAGGCCGTGCGCTCGCGGCGGTTCGCCGTCGGCGCCAGCAGCACCAGCGCGGCGGCGGTGTCCGGGTGGTGCAGCGCCATTTCGACGACGATCTGGCAGCCCATTGAGTGGCCCACCAGGACGGCGGGGCCGATGTCCAGCCGGTCCATGGCCGCCTCGACCAGCCCGGCGAAGTCCACCAGCGAAAGTGCCCGGTCGGGTTTGGCGGTTCCGCCGTGGCCGGGAAGATCGACCAGATGTACCGTTCCGTGCCGGGTCAGTTCAGCCGCGAGGGGTTCGAAGTAACGTCCGGAGACGCCGATGCCGTGTACCAGCACGAAGTCCGTGGGCCCGGAGCCGACGGTCCGGATACGGACCTCGCATCCGTCGATGGTCAGCAACTGGGCTGTCTCGCCCGGTATTCCCGCCAATTCGCCTGCCTTTCTGCTCAGTCGACCAGGGCCTTTGCATGTTCCAGCCGCTGCGAGATGACGGTGGTGACGCCGTCGCCGCGCATCGTTACACCGTACAGCGCGTCGGCCACTTCCATGGTGCGCTTCTGGTGGGTGATGACGATCAGCTGGCTGGATTCGCGCAGCTCCTCGAAAATGGTGATCAGCCGGCCCAGGTTGGTGTCGTCCAGCGCCGCTTCCACCTCGTCCATCACATAGAACGGGGACGGCCGGGCCTTGAAGATCGCCACCAGCAGGGCCACCGCGGTCAGCGAGCGCTCGCCGCCGGAGAGCAGGGACAGGCGCTTGATTTTCTTGCCGGCGGGCCGGGCTTCCACGTCGATGCCCGTGGTGAGCATGTCCTCCGGGTCAGTCAGCACCAGCCGGCCCTCGCCGCCCGGGAAAAGCCGGCCGAACACGCGCTCGAACTGCACGGCGGTGTCGCGGTAGGCCTCGGTGAAGACCTGTTCCACCCGCTCGTCGACTTCCTTGATGATCTCCAGCAGGTCCTTGCGCGTGGCCTTGAGGTCCTCCAGCTGGGTGCTCAGGAACTGGTGGCGTTCCTCCAGCGCCGCGAACTCCTCGAGCGCCAGCGGGTTGACCTTGCCCAGCGCGGCCAGGTCGCGCTCCGCTTTCTTGAGCCGCTTCTGCTGCTCCTCGCGTACGAACGGGACACCCTCGGCGACGGCGTTGCCGTCCTCGTCCACCGGCGCCCGCAGGGCGGCCCACTTGTCGTTCGACGCCGCGGTGGCGACCGGCACCGGCTGGTCCGGCCCGTATTCGGCGATCAGGTGGTCGGGGGTCAGGCCCAGCTCCTCGATGGACCGGGTCTGCAGGGCCTCGATCTTCAGCCGCTGCTGGGCCCGTGCCAGCTCGTCGCGGTGCACCGTGTCCGTCAGTTCGCGCAGTTCGGCGGCGAGCGCGTCGGTCGACGAGCGGACCGTGGACAGCTCCGCCTCCCACGCCGCGCGCACCTCTTCGGCCTCGTCCCGTTCCCGCTCGGCGAGGTCCACCGAGACGTCCAGCCAGGCCAGTGCCTCCCGGGCGCCCTGTGCGACGGCGGCGGCCTTGGCGGCCTGGAGCCGGCGCTTGCGGGCGCGCTCGGCGGCCTGCGCCCGGGCGTGCCGTTCGGTGGCGGCGGCCCGTTCCAGCGAGGCCGCCCGGTTGCCGATGGCCGTCAGCTGTTCCTCGCCCGAGCGCAGCGCCAGCCGCGCCTCCATTTCGACCTGGCGTGCCCGGGCGGCC
>NZ_JBNHGE010000054.1:0-17611 GCF_059090935.1 Arthrobacter sp. Y3223166
GCCGCCGCGGCGCGCACCGCCGCGGCCGCCGTCTTGGCGCTGGCCGCCGGAGCGGGCAGGGTGCTTTCCGGTCTCGCCCAGGTCTTCGAGCTTCTCGGCGTCGATGCCGGCGAGCTTGCGCTGGCTGCGCGGAAGCCTGCCCTTGGTGCCTTCGGGAATGTTCAGGTCGGTGAACAGGTGCGGTGAGGAGGAGTAGGTCTCCTGGGGTTCCGGCACGTCCAGGCCGAGGGCCTTGTTGATCAGGCCCCAGCGCGGGACGTCGTCCCAGTCCACGAAGGTGACGGCGGTGCCCTTGTTACCGGCGCGGCCGGTCCGGCCCACCCGGTGCAGGTAGGCCTTCTCGTCTTCGGGGCACTGGAAGTTGATCACGTGGGTGACGTCTTCCACGTCGATGCCGCGGGCGGCGACGTCGGTCGCGACCAGCACGTCCACCTTGTTGTTGCGGAACGCGCGCAGCGCCTGTTCGCGGGCGCCCTGGCCGAGGTCGCCGTGGATGGCGCCGGCGGCGAACCCGCGGTCGATCAGCTCCTCGGACAGCTTGGCGGCCGTGCGCTTGGTCTTGGTGAAGATGATGGTCCGGCCGCGGCCCTCGGCCTGCAGGATGCGGGCCACCACCTCGTCCTTGTCCAGGTTGTGTGCGCGGTAGACAACCTGGCGGATGTCCTTCTTGGTGATGCCTTCGTCGTCCGGGTCTGCGGCGCGGATGTGCGTCGGCTGCGTCATGTACCGCCGGGCCATGGCGATGACCGGTCCGGGCATGGTGGCGGAGAAGAGCATGGTCTGGCGTACGGCCGGGGTCGCGGCCAGCAGCGTCTCGACGTCCGGCAGGAAGCCCAGGTCCAGCATCTCGTCGGCTTCGTCCAAAACCACGATGCGGACGTTCTTCAGGCTCAGGTGCTTCTGGCGGTGCAGGTCGATCAGACGGCCGGGGGTGCCGACCACGACCTCGACGCCCTTCTGCAGCAGCTCGATCTGGGGCTCGTAGGCGCGGCCGCCGTAGATGACGGCGACGCGGGCGTTGCGCTGCTTGGAGGCGGTCATCAGGTCGTTGCCGACCTGCACGGCCAGTTCGCGCGTCGGCGCAACGATCAGGGCCTGCGGCGCACCGGGCACCGGAAGCTTGTCGAAGCCGTCGTCGTCCGGTCCCACCACCCGCTGCAGCGCGGGGATGCCGAAGCCCAGGGTCTTGCCCGTACCGGTCTTGGCCTGGCCGATGATGTCGTGGCCGCCGAGGGCCACCGGCAGGGTCATGGACTGGATCGGGAAGGGGTGGGTGATGCCGGCGTCGAAAAGCGACCGCACGATGTCCGCGCGGACGTTGAAGTCGGCGAAGGTCTGCTTGGGCAGTTCGTGGGGGCGTTCGTCGGAGGCCAGCACGGCCTCGACGACCAGTTCTTCGGCGCTGTTGTCAGCGTGGATGAGCTGTTCGCCAGCCACCTGTATATTTTCAGTGTTCAATTACATACCGTTCATTCAGGCGCCGACGCCGGCGGTGCTCAACGGTCCCGCAGGTGCTGCGGGAGCGGAACAAGGCGGAAGCGTGGCGCAACCAGTGGAAGCCGATCGCGGGCTAACAACTGCTTTCCCGGCCGGCCAACGAGGCAGCCAAGGAGGTTTAAGATCGCGTAGGGACGGATCTGTTGATGGATTCACTTCACTCAATCAACGACCGGGCATCCAGTACTACACGGTTAAGTCTACCGGTCGTTGGCAAACCGGCCCCCGCGCCGCACCGTGCGGGCACTTAACCGTCGGCCAGTTCAAAGTGCAGGCGCCGTTCCCCGATGTCCGCCGTGGTCAAGCGAACGCGCACCGTGGCCCCAGCCTCCAAGATTCCCGAGCACCGTGCGGTGACCGGCGGGTCGCTGAGCTGGACCACGCCGTACGGCTCCTGGCCGCCGTTGCCTTTGCCCCTGCCGGCCACCAGGACCTTCCCGTTGCCGTTGCCGTTCCCGCTCCCGCTGCGGCCGCCGGCGCCGTTTCCGTTTCCGTTGCCCGGGTACCGGGTGCCGGTGATCACGACGGCGTCGAATTCTTCCCCGACGCGGTGGCTCAGCAGCGCCGTTTCAACGGCGTCCAGGGCGGCGCGGTCCACCCGCCCCGCCAGCTGGTCGGAAGCCGCCATCAGCTTGGGCAGTTCCTCCAGCGCGTCCTGGGCCCACTGCGGGACGGGTTCGCCGGCGCACAGGGCATGGCAGATCACCAGCACGAAACGGTCCACCAGCCGCCGCAGGGGAGCCGTGGCGTGCGCATAGGGTGCGGCAATGGCGGCCTGCTGCCGTTCGGGCGGGAGCTCGCCGACGAACGGCGTGTAGCCGGCACCGCGGAAGAGGGCGGTGGCCCCGTGCATCAGGGCCAGCTGCTTGGGATCGGTGGTGTCCAGGCTGCGCAGATAGTCGCCGTAGGCCATCTCGTGCGGCCACGGGAACCCCAACGCCTCGGTCTGCCGGCGGTACTGGGCCTCGGCGTCCGCGTCCGGTCCCGGCATGGTGCGCAGTATCCCGATCCGGCCTGCCAGCATGATCTCGGCCGCGGCCATCCCGGTCATCAGCGATATCTGGGCGTTCCAATCCTCCACCGGCAACGGCGGCCTGGTGACAATGAAGTAGTGCCGGCCGTCATGGGCGATCTCCTGGTCGGGGACATTCAAGCTCGCCCCGCCGCGCTCGCGTTCGAGCTCCACCCGCTTGCTGCCCACTTCCTTTAGCAGCAGCAGGGTGGGCGCCGCATCGCCCGAATCGATGTCCTGCTGCACCTGCTCGTAGTTCAGCTTGGCCCGGCTCCGCACCCTGGCGCGTTCCAGGGTGGCCGCGGTGACGCGCGCGGCGGCGTCGAGCTCGAATCGCCACACATAGGCCGACCGCAGTTGGTCCGCCAGCAGCGACCCGGCCTGTTCGCCGATGACGTCGGGATGCAGCGGGATCCGTCCGTCCGGGGCGTAGATGGTCTGGCCCCGCCGCCGGGTTTCGGCATCCAGTTCGCCGCCGGCCTCCACGAAGGAGGGGACGTCGGCGATCGCGTACCAGACCGTGTAACCGCCGTCGGTGGACTCGATGTACAGGGCCTGGTCCAAGTCGGTGGACGCGGGCGGATCGATGGTTACGAATTCCAGTGCGGTCAGATCGGTCTCCGGCAGCCGATGGGCGGCCACGGCGGCCCGGGCCTCCGCGAGTGCGCCCGCGTCGAACTCCTGCGGCAGGTCGAACTCTGTCCGCAGGTCTTTCAGCACCCGTGCCAGCAGATGCTGGGACTCGTTGACCTTCGGGTCCAAATGCGGGTACGGCACACGGTTAGCCTAACGGCAGCCGCGTCGAAATGGGACGCTACCCTTGGATTCATGAGCACCGTGAGCACCGTTCCCGCAGCGCCCGGCGAGGATTCCGGCCGCCGCCGGCAATTCCTGATCGATCTGTACGGCGTGATGGCCTACGGCGAGCTGTCCGCCTTCGAGCGGTTTTCCTCCGACGCACGCTTTTCGCCCACCCTGCATGACCGGGCCGCCGTCGGCCGGCTCGCGGTGACCGAGTTTGAACATTTCGAGGCCGTGGCCGCGCAGCTGGAGCAACTCGGCGTGGACGTGGAGACGGCCATGGCCCCGTTCCAGCCCTCCATCGATGCCTTCCACGACCGGACGCGCCCGGCCGACTGGTACGAGTCCCTGATGAAGGCCTACGTCACCGACGGCGTGCTGGGGGACTTCTACCTGCACATCGCCGGAGCCCTCGACAGCGAGACGCAGAAGCTGGTTGCCCGGATCAAGGAGAACACCGAGCAGATCTCCATGATCGCGGCCCGGCTGCAGCAGGTGCTGGCCGACGATCCGCGGCTGGCCTCGCGGCTGGCGCTGTGGGGGCGCAGGCTGGTGGGGGAGGCCTTGACCCAGGCCCAGCGGATCGGGATTGAGCGCGCCGTGCTCAGCGAGCTGATGCGGGGGCAGGATCCCGACCGGCAGGCACAGGCCACCGGAGAGTTGTTTGCCCGGCTGACCCAAAACCATTCGCGCCGAATGAATGACCTGGGCCTGACGGCGTGAGTGCAGGCCTTCAACGGGGTTGGCTTCACCGGTAGGCTGGCGGCACAGGCGGCCGCAAGCCGCGGCAGCCGGGCCGCGCGGCAGACCGCCGCGCAACCGGGAGGGCATCGTGGGACGTGCGAAAGACGTACTCGACAGTGAGGAAATAGACCGGCAGCTGCGCGGGTTGCCGCAGTGGCGCTACGCGGACGGAGCGCTGGTCAGCGCGTTCAAGCTGGACAATGGGCGCGAGGCCCTGAACTTCATTGCCGCCGTGGGCGACCTGGCTGAGGAGCAGCGGCACCACCCGGACCTGGACTGGCGGTACAACAAGGTCTTGTTGCGCTTCACGTCGCATGACGCCGATTCGGCAGTCACTACCCGTGACGTGTCCGCGGCGGCAGCGGTGAGCGTGCTGGCGCGGAAGCTTGGCGCGGACGCGGACCCGGACGGCTATCCCGGCTAGCTTTCCTGCCCGGCCGGCTTCGTTCAGCCCAGCAGGGCGGTCAGCCGTTCGGTATCCCGCTGCACGCGGCGGCGTCCGATCCACCAGGCACCGGCCCACGCGGCCGGAACGGAAACGGCCATCGGCAGCAGCCAGGACAGGAAGTGCACGCCCGGTTCGGAGCCGAGGCCGGCGGCCATGAGGACGAACCAGAGCAGCACCGCCGCCGCCACCGCGATCCCGGGCAGCAGCAGCACCCCGTAGGCGTGGCGCCGCCGGTCCACCGCCCAGGCGGTGAAGCCGACGGCGGCGGCGACGAGCACCAGCAGGACCAGTGCGACCATGGGTGGTTAGAGAGCGCCGAATCCGACGGGGCGCGGCCCCTCGGCGCCGATCTCGACGTAGGCCAGGACATTGGACGGGATGATGACCAGGCGTCCCTTGGCGTCGGTCAGGCGCAGCTCGGCGCCGCCGTTCATGGCGCGGCTCGCGATCTCGGCCACCTCGTCCGGCGACTGCGACGAATCGAGCACGATTTCACGGCCGACGTTCTGCATGCCGATCTTCACTTCCACGCTGATGCCTCCTGGTAATGCTGTAAGCCGGGTGGGTTCCCTACTGGCGAATCTATCCTAGGGTTCCTTCGGGAAGCGTGAAATTCCGCGCCAAGCTAAACGGTAGATCAGTTCGCTCGCGGCGTCCTGGTCCAGTTCCCCGCCTGAGCGCAGCCAGTGCCGGGCACTGATCTGCGCCATGCCGGCCAGGGCCCGGCCCAGCAGTGTGGCCTCGACCGCCGAGAGCTTGGTGTCCTCGGCGATGACTCCGGCGATGGCGCTGGCCAGCCGCGCATTGAAGTCCTCCAAGCGGCCGCTCACGTCGGGGTCGTTGTTCAGGTCGGATTCGAAGACCAGCCGGTGCGCCTGGCTGTCCTGGGCGATGAACTGGTAGTAGGCCCGGATGGTGGCGTGCACGCGGAGTTTGTTGTCCGTCGTCGAGTTCAGCGCAGCCATCAGCATCGCGTTCAGCGATTCCAGGTGGTGATCCAGCAGGGCCAGATAGAGCTCCCGCTTGCCGGGGAAGTGCTGGTAGAGCACCGGCTTGCTCACGTTCGCTGCGTCGGCGATCTCGTCCATCGCCGCCGCATGGTAGCCATTGACCACGAAGACCTCGTGTGCCGCCTGCAGCAGCTGGCGCCGTCGTTCCTCCCGCGGCAGTCGGGTGGGCTTGGCGGCTGAGCGGGGTTCTGTCGTCACGGTAGTACACGGCCTCTTCCGGCGCTGCGGTCAGGAAAACTTACAGCGCCACGGTGCAGTAAGTGTCAGTCCCGACCAGTCTACGCACCAGCAACCGGCTGGGGCGTAGATTGGAAGAATGAGCACCTTGGAGACCCGGCGGCTGCCGCCGCTCGTGGAACCGGCAGCGTCCCTCAGCAAGGCCGAGACCGAGCGGTATTCGCGGCACCTGATCATCCCCGAAGTCGGCATGGCCGGCCAGCTGAGGCTGAAGAACGCCAGGGTGCTGGTGATCGGCGCCGGCGGCCTCGGATCGCCGGCCATGCTGTACCTGGCCGCTGCGGGGGTGGGCCGGATCGGGATCGTGGACGACGACGCGGTGGAAGCGAGCAACCTGCAGCGCCAGGTCATCCATGGCGTGGCGGACCTGGGGCGCAGCAAGGCGGCCTCGGCGCGGGACAGCATCCTGGCGCTGAACCCCGGAGTGGATGTGGTGCTGCACGAGGTCCGGCTGGACACCGGCAACGTCCTGGAAATTTTCGCCGGCTACGACGTCATCCTGGACGGCACCGACAACTTCGCCACCCGGTATCTGGTCAATGACGCCGCCGCGCTGCTGGGCAAGCCCTACGTGTGGGGATCCATCCTGCGGTTCGACGGGCAGGTCAGTGTCTTCTGGGACGCCCACGGGCCGAACTACCGCGATCTCTATCCGGAGGCGCCGCCGCCCGGTTCGGTGCCGTCCTGCGCCGAGGGCGGTGTGCTCGGCGTCCTGTGCGCACAGATCGGCTCCGTGATGGTCAACGAGGCGATCAAGCTGATCACCGGCATCGGGCAGACGCTGTTGGGCCGGGTCCTGGTCTTCAATGCCCTCCAGATGAGCTGGCGGGAGCTGAAGGTGCGCAAGGATCCGGACGCCGATCCGATCACCGGGCTGGCCGACTACGAGGCGTTTTGCGGGGTCGCGCCGCCGCGCCGGGTCGATGCCGACCACGCCGTCGACGCCCGCACCCTGTCCCGGATGCTGGCCGACCGCGATGCCGGCGGGGGCGACTTCGAGCTGATCGACGTCCGCGAACCGGGCGAATACGAAGTGGTGAACATCCCAGGCGCCGTCCTGCTTCCGAAGGGACGCATCCTGTCCGGCGAGGCCCTGGAGGACCTGCCCCGGGACAGAGACCTGGTTTTCCACTGCAAATCGGGCGCGCGCTCGGCCGAAGTCCTGCAGAGCCTGCTGGCTCGGGGCTACACCCGGGTATCCCACCTCGACGGTGGAATCCTGGCGTGGGTCAGGGACGTGGAGCCCTCGAAGCCGGTGTACTAAGGGTCACCCTGGCGCCGGTCGCGGCCGCCTGCAGGCGGCCGCGACCGCCTCAGGCTGTGGCGGCCTCGTCGCCGTGCCCGGCGACCGGGCAGGACGCCGCATCCGAGGCCCGGGGCAGGGCGGGTTCTTCGACCGTGATGCCGTACAGCGCTTCCAGGGCGGCAATGTAACGCTCCTGCTCGCCGTTGGCGGCCAGTTCCCGCGCCCGCACGGTGGGCAGGTGCAGCAATTGCTTGACCATGCGGCGCATGGCGAACTCGACTTCCTGGGCCGGGCCGGTGCAGCCGTGCTGCGAGCGCACTTTCTCGAGCTCGTTCTCCAGTACCTGCATGGTGTGCTTGCGAAGCGCCACGATGGCGGAGTCCACGCTGCGCGCCTGCCGGCTGGCCTCGAAGCTGCGCGCCGCGTTGGCGACGATCTCGGCCGCCTGCTGCACGGATTCGGCCTGTTCCTCGGGCGCGGCCATCCGCACGGACTCCAGCGTGATCAGCTCCACGCCCTCGAGCGCGCCCACGGCGGGATCAAAGTCGTGGCTCAGCGCGAGGTCGATGATCGTGAGCGGCTTGTCGACGCCGGTGCGCACCCCGGCCACGCGCTCGGCACTGACCTGGTTGTCGCTGCCGCTGCAGCCGATGACGACGTCGGCGGATGCCATCGCGCTGTCCAGCGCCGCGTGGGTCAGCGGGACGCCGCCGCGGGTTTCGGTGAAAGCCGCGGCGCGGCCGGAAGCCGAGTAGACGCTGATGTGGGTGCAGCCGCGTTCGCGCAGCAGCGCCATGGTGGCCCCGGCATACGCGCCGGTCCCGAAGAGTACAACCTGCTTGCCCGACCAGTCCTTCTCGACGGCCAGATCCGTGGCGAGGTCCAGCGCGACCGACACGATCGAAAGCCCGCGGCCGCCGAGTGCCGTCTGCGTCCCGACGTCCTTGGCCGTCCGGGAAGCGGTCTGGAAGAGCCGGACCAGCCCCCCGCTCGCGGTGCCCTTTTCCTGCGCCTCGATCAGGGCCCGACGCACCTGGCCGGCCACCTCGCGTTCGCCGACCACGGCCGAATCCAGGCCGGCCCCGACCGCGAACAGGTGCCGCGCAACATCCTCGCCGGTGTTTACGTCGAAGGAGCGGGCGACCAGCGCGTCGTCCAGCCCCGAGCAGCGGCTGATCTGTTCAATGAGCGCGGCGCGGGCGGCCTCCAGGTCGGACTCGCTCTCGGTCTCGCAGTAAACTTCCACCCGGTTGCAGGTAGCCAGGACCACGGCTCCGGTGACCGGGGACCCGTCTGCGAGCACGTCGGTATCGATCCGGGAGGTGCCGGCACTCAGGCGGGCCACCGTTTCCAGATCGACCTTGGAATGGGTTGCAACAAGTGAAAGTAAGACCACAGCGCCTCTATCTTAGCGGGAAGCCAGCGTCGGCTCCTCCAAGCTTGGCCCATTAACCCGGCGTTAACCTGGTTTCGGGCGCCGCCGGCGCCGGTGATATTGGCCACTCGGGCCGGTGGCCGCCGCCATCCCGCGCTCCCGGCGCCGCCCGCGGTTGGCCAGAAGCAGGGCCGCTGGACCAGAATCTATGTCATGACACTCAATGCTTCCCATCCCCTGGTGGATGGGCGTACCGCCGACTCGGACCTGATCACCGCCTACCGCGGAGGGAAGCCGGGCCGCCGTCCTGTCTGGTTCATGCGGCAGGCCGGGCGCTCATTGCCCGAATACAAGGAAGCGCGGCAGGGCATCGCGATGCTGGATGCCTGCCTGAAACCGGAACTGGCGGCGGAAATCACCCTGCAGCCGGTGCGCCGCCACGATGTGGACGCAGGCATCTTCTTCTCCGACATCGTTATCCCGTTGAAGCTGGCCGGGGTGGATGTTGACATCGTCCCCGGTGTCGGCCCGGTCCTTGGCGCACCCGTCCGCACCGCCGCCGACGTCGCCGCCCTGCCGGTACTCACCGACGAATCGCTGGAGCCCATCCGCGAGGCGGTCCGGCTGACGGTGGCCGAGCTCGGCGCCAAGCCGCTGATCGGCTTCGCCGGCGCCCCGTTCACGCTTGCCGCGTACATGGTGGAGGGCCGGCCGTCCCGCGACCACTTGGGGCCGCGCACCATGATGCATGCCGACCCGGAGACCTGGGATGCCTTGGCCGGCTGGGCCGCGGACGCTTCGGGCAAGTTCCTGCGGGCGCAGTTGGAAGCGGGCGCCAGTGCGGGACAGCTGTTCGATTCCTGGGCGGGTTCGCTGTCCCTGGCTGACTACCGCCGGCGCGTGGCACCGGCGTCGTCGCGCGCCCTGGACCACGTCCGCCACCTGGGCGCGCCGCTGGTCCACTTCGGCACCGGAACGTCCGAACTGCTCGTGGCCATGCGCGACGTCGGGGCGGACGTGATCGGCGTCGACTACCGGCTGCCGCTGGACGAGGCGAACCGCCGGCTGGGCGGACGCACGCCGCTGCAGGGCAACATCGATCCGGCGCTGTTGTCGGCGCCGTGGGAGGTGCTGGAGGCCCATGTGCGCGAGGTGCTGGCCGCCGGCAGCGGCGCCCCGGGCCACGTGGTCAACCTGGGCCACGGCGTGCCGCCGGAGACGGACCCGGAGGTCCTGACCCGGGTGGTCAAGCTGATTCATTCCGTGGCCCCGTAGCCATGCAGCACCCGCATCCGCAGCCCGCCCGCCGTCCCGAACGGCAGGGCGGGCGCAAGCCCAGGCCGGGCACCGCCGTCGTCGTCGGCGGCGGGATCGGCGGCCTGGTCGCTGCGCGCGAGCTGGCGCTGGCCGGCGTCGAGGTGACGGTCCTGGAGCGTGGCCCCCGGTTCGGCGGCTGCGTGGTCCGGCATGAGGTGGGCGGGCTGATGCTCGACGCCGGCGCCGAATCTTTCGCGACGCGCTCCAGCGTGGTCCCGGACCTGATCGGCGAACTGGGCCTGGGCAACGACATTGTCCAGCCGAACCCGGCCGGCGCCTGGATCCAGCTGCCGGACGGTGCGCAACGGCTCCCGAAGACGGGCGTGCTCGGCATCCCGGCAGACCCTTCCGACCCGGACGTGGTGCGTGCCATCGGCCGCCGGGCGGCGTTGCGCGCCTCGGGCGACAAGGTCATGCCGCTGGGTTCGCTGCTGCGCCGCGAGCAGCTCAGCCTGGGCCAGCTGGTGCGCGCCCGGATGGGTGATGCCGTGCTGCAGAAACTGGTCGCGCCGGTGGCAGGCGGGGTGTACTCGGCGGATCCGGATGTGCTGGACGTGGACTCGGTGATGCCGGGCCTGCGCGCCTCGGTGGCCGCCCACGGGTCCCTGGCCGCCGCGGTGGGCGCCATCCGGAAGGCCGCCCCGGCCGGTTCCAACGTGGCCGGCATCGCCGGCGGCATGGGGCGGCTGACCGAGGCCCTGCTGGCCGACCTGAAAGCCCGTCACGTGGCCCTGCACACCGGGGCGGAAGCCACAGCCGTCACCCGGCACGGCGGCGGGTGGCAGGTCGAGTCGGCGGCCGGGACGTTCCGCGCGGACGCCGTGATGCTGGCGGCCGATGGCGCTGCCGCCGTCCGGCTGCTCTCCGGCGCCGTCCCCGGGCTGGCCGGACTGGAACCCGAAACCGGACCCGCCGTCTCGCTGGTGACCCTGGTGGTGGACCTGCCCGACCTCGACGCCATGCCGCGGGGCACCGGCATGCTGGTGGCGCCGTCGGTGCGCAACGTCAAGGCCAAGGCACTCACCCATGCCACCGCCAAATGGCCGTGGCTGGCGGACGAAGCCGGCCCGGGAAGCCACGTGCTGCGGCTGTCCTACGGGCGCGCGGTGGGGCAGCGGGGCGCCGAGGACTTCACCGGCTGGGCCGACGACAGGCTCTACCGCCAGGCGCTGGCCGATGCCAGCTTCCTGCTGGGGGTGGCCGTGGGCGACGACGACGTGGTGGGCTCGAAGGTGGTGCGCTGGACCAACGCGCTTCCGTCCGCCACCGTGGGGCACCGCGAGCGGGTGGCGGCGGTGCGCCGCGAACTGGTTGCGCATCCCGGGCTGGGCAGCACCGGGGCATGGCTGGCAGGCACCGGGCTGGTGGCCGTGGTGGGGGACGCACGGCGCCGTGCACGCGATCTCGCCGCACGGCTGCAGCCGGCGGCGCACTGATCTTCTACAATATGTAGAAGTGGTTTTCGATTAATTACGATGCAGAAGGCAGACTGGTAAGCATGAGCGAATCGGCAAGGTCAGAGTCAGCAATCCCCGCCGCCGGCGGCACCGACGAGGAACTGTTCTACACCCTCTGGACGGTCTTTAAGCGCACCGGCGCACCGGTGGATCCGTCCGCGGCCGCGGCGTTCGATGAGACGGTTGCCGAACTCGCCGGCCGCAACGTCACCCTGCGCGGCGCGTACGACGTTTCCGCCATGCGCGAGGACGCCGACGTGATGATCTGGCTGCACGGACCGCAGCCGGACGAACTCCAGGCGGCGGTCCGCGACATCCGCAGGACCCCGCTGTTCGCCCCCGCCGAGATGGTCTGGTCCGCGATGGGCGTCCACCGCGATGCCGAATTCAGCAAGAACCACGCCCCGGCCTTCTCCCTGGGCAAGGACCCGGAGGCCTGGCTCTGCGTCTACCCCTTCGTGCGCTCCTACGAGTGGTACCTGCTGCCGGCCGAGGAACGCGGCAAGATGCTGCGCGACCACGGACTGCTCGGCCGCGACTTCCCGCAGGTGCTGTCCAACACGGTCGCCTCGTTCGCGCTGGGGGACTGGGAATGGATCCTGGCCCTGGAAGCCCCCGAACTGATCGACCTGGTGGACCTGATGCGCCACCTGCGCTACACCGACGCGCGCAACCACGTGCGCGAAGAGATCCCGTTCTACACCGGCAGGCGCATCAGCATTGCCGAAATCGCCGAGGTGCTGCGGTGAACCAGTCCGCCGAACCGTCCTTTGACCCGCGTGCCGGCGTCGCCGCCGACGGAACCATGCAGCCGAAGAAGTACGACGCCCTGCTGCTGGCCTCCTTCGGCGGCCCCGAGGGCCAGGACGATGTCATCCCCTTCCTCCGCAACGTCACCAGCGGCCGCGGGATCCCCGATGAACGGCTGGAAGAAGTCGCCACGCACTACCGCGCCAACGGCGGCGTCAGCCCCATCAACGAGCAAAACCGGGCACTGAAGGCGGCGCTCGAGGCCGAGCTGGCCCGCCGCGGGATCGAGCTGCCGGTGCTCTGGGGAAACCGCAACTGGGATCCCTACATCACCGACGTTTTCAAGGAAGCGTACGACGCCGGCCACCGCCGCGTGCTGGCCGTGACCACCAGCGCCTACGCCGGCTACTCAAGCTGCCGCCAGTACCGCGAGGACTTCGGCATGGCCCTGGTCGAGACCGGGCTCGCCGGCAAGCTGGAAGTGGACAAGGTGCGCCAGTACTTCGACCACCCCGGCTTCGTGGAACCGTTCGCCGAAGGCCTGGCCGAGGGCCTGGACCGGGTACGGGCCGACCTCGCCGCGCAGGGGGCCGCGGACGCGCCGGTCCACGTGATGTTCGCGACCCACTCGATTCCCCTCGGGGACGCCGAAAACGCCGGGCCCCGCGGGGTGGACTACGAGGGCGGCAGCGCCTACGTGGCGCAGCACCTGGCCACCGCCCGGGCCGTCCTGGACCGCGTGCCGGGAGCAGCCGGCGTCAACTGGTCGCTCGTCTACCAGTCCCGCTCCGGCGCGCCGCATGTGCCGTGGCTGGAGCCGGACATCAACGACGCGCTCGAAGAGCTGCCCGCGCAGGGGGTCAAGGGCGTGGTCATCGTGCCGCTGGGCTTTGTCAGCGACCACATGGAGGTGATGTGGGACCTGGACACGGAGGCACTGGAGACCTGCCGCGGCCTCGGGCTGGCCGCCGCCCGCGTGCCCACCCCGGGCGTGCACCGGAAGTTCGTCGAGGGCCTCGTGGACCTGGTCTGTGAGCGCACGGTGGAACAGCACCGCGCGGACCGCCCGGCGCTGACCGGCCTGGGACCCTGGATGGACGTGTGCATGCCCGGCTGCTGCGCCAACCGCCGCGGCGAGAAGCCGACGGTGGCCGGCATGGATTCGACCGTGGGGGTGCCGCAGCCATGACCGTCACAGTCCGCATCGGCACCCGCGGCAGCGCCCTGGCGGTCACCCAGACCACCACCGTGGCCGAGGCGCTGGCCGCCGGCGGGGCCCTGGAGTATGAACTGGTCCGGATCAAGACCGAGGGCGACGTGCTGCGGGGGCCGCTGGCCCAGATCGGCGGAACCGGAGTCTTCACCGCCGCGCTGCGCGAGGCCCTGCTGGATGACCGCTGCGACGTGGCCGTGCATTCGCTGAAGGACCTGCCCACCGGCGTGGCCGACGGGCTGCAGATCGCCGCCATTCCCGCCCGCGTCGACGTCCGCGACGCCCTCTGCGCCCGGGACGGGCTGACCCTGGCCGCGCTGCCGGCCGGCGCCAAGGTCGGCACCGGTTCCCCGCGCCGGGCCGCCCAGCTGCGTGCCGCCCGCCCCGACCTGGACGTGGTGGATATCCGCGGCAACGTGGACACCCGCCTGGGACGGGTCAAGGGGCTCACGGGCGAAGAAAGGCACGAGGGAAAGCACGCAGATCTCGACGCCGTGGTGCTCGCCGCGGCCGGGCTGGCACGGCTGGGGCGCACCGAGCACGTCACGGAGCTGCTGGATCCGTCGGTCATGCTGCCGGCCCCCGGCCAGGGCGCGCTGGCCGTTGAATGCCGGGTTGCCGACGCAGCTTCCGGGACGGCGCTGGCCGGCGCGCTGGCCGACTACGACGACGCGGACACCCGCCTGGCGGTGACGGCCGAACGGTCGCTGCTGGCGCGGCTGGAAGCCGGCTGCAGCGCCCCGGTCGGGGCGCTGGCATCGGTCGACGCCGGCTCCCTGGTGCTGCGGGCCGTAGTCTGCAGCCCCGACGGCAGCCGGCTGCTGCACGGCGAGCGGACGGTGCAGGCAGCGGGTTCCGAGGATGCCGTGGCCCTGGGCGCACGACTGGCTGAAGAGCTGCTCGGGCAGGGTGCCGGCGACCTGATGAGCCTGGCCGGGCGCTGACGATGGCGTTGCTGTGGCAGCGCGGCGCGCCGGACAACCAGCTGCAGGGCCTGCGGGTGGTGCTGCCGCGCAGCCCTGACCGGGCGGCCGGCATGGCCGCCGAACTGGTCCGCCGCGGCGCGTCCCCCAGCGTCCTGCCGCTGATCGACTTCGAACGGACGGACAAGCCGGACGAACTGGACCAGGCCCTGACCCTGCTGGCGCAGAACAAGGCCGTCTGGCTGGTCATTACCAGCATCACGACGGTGCGGGCGCTGAAGGCGTGCGCCCTGGAGCGTGGCACCAGCCTCGCCGCGCTGGCAGGGGACACGAAGATTGCGGCCGTCGGAAGCCCGAGCGCCAGGGCGCTGGAGGCCGAGGGCCTCACCGTCGACCTGGTGCCACCCGGCAGCATGGACGCCGTCGGCCTGGTCGATGCCTGGCCGCTGCCGCCGGAAACCGCCGGCGGCCCGGCCGAGCGGATGCTGGTCCTGCTGCCGCAGGCCGACATCGCCGCGCCCACGGTGTTCGAAGGCCTGATGGCGAAGGGCTGGCAGGTGCTGCCCGTGACCGCCTACCGCACGGTGGACTACCCCGCCCGTCCCGAGCTCCGCCTGACCGCGGAATTGGAGATCGCCGCCCGCGAGCCCGCCGACGACCTGGAACTCATCACGGCCGCGGATTTCCGCAGCCGCGCCGGCAACGGCGCCATCGACGCCGTCGTCCTGACCTCGCCCAGCGTCACCAGGCGGCTGGCGGGACTCCTTGACCCGTGGCCGGCCGGACTGCGGCTGATCGCGATCGGTACCAGTTCCGCTCGGCAGGCCGCCGAACTGGGCTTGGAGATCGCCGCCACCGCTGCCGAACCGACGCCGCCCGGCATCGCCGACGCCCTGGCGCGGTCGCTTGAAAACCATCCCACCGAACCAGAAGGAACGCCATGAGCTTCCCCTCCCACCGGCCGCGCCGGCTGCGGGCCACCGAGGCGATCCGCCGGATGACGGCGGAGGTCCGGACCCACCCGAACCAGCTGATCCTGCCCGCCTTCATCCGCGAAGGCCTCAGCGAACCGGTGCCGCTGCAGTCCATGCCGGGCGTGGTCCAGCACACCACCGACACGCTCAAGCGCGCGGCCGCCGAGGCCGTGGAGCTGGGCCTCGGCGGCATCATGCTCTTCGGAGTTCCCCAGGTGCGCGACGCCACGGGCAGCGCCGGAGTGGATCCCGACGGCGTGCTGAACCGCGCCATCGCCGACGTGAAAGCGGAGGTCGGGAACGACCTGGTGGTGATGGGCGACGTCTGCCTGGACGAGTTCACCGACCACGGCCACTGCGGCGTGCTGGCCCCCGACGGCACCGTCGACAACGACGCCACGCTGTCGATCTACGCGGAGATGGCCGTCGCCCAGGCGGCTGCCGGCGCGGACGTGCTCGGTCCCTCCGGCATGATGGACGGACAGGTGGCGGTGATCCGGCAGGCACTCGACGAGGCCGGCTACCAGGACGTCTCCATCCTGGCGTACGCCGCAAAGTATGCCTCGGCCTTCTACGGGCCGTTCCGCGAAGCGGTCGACTCGCAGCTGACCGGGGACCGGCGGACCTACCAGATGGACGCCGCCAACCGGCGCGAAGCCATCCGGGAAGTGGAACTGGACCTGGCCGAAGGCGCGGACATGGTCATGGTCAAACCCGCGATGAGCTACCTGGACATCCTCTCCGACGTGGCGGAGATGTCTCCGGTGCCGGTGGCCGCGTACCAGATCTCCGGCGAGTACGCGATGATCGAGGCAGCCGCCGCCAATGGCTGGATCGACCGGAAGGCGGCCATCCTGGAATCTGTCCTGGGCATCCGCCGCGCCGGCGCCGACATGGTGCTGACCTACTGGGCCCCGGAAATCGCCCGCTGGCTGAAGTAACCGTTCACCGTCGGCCGCCGGTTGCCGCGCCCCACGACCCGTCCGCAGCGGATTCCGCTGTCCCGAAAGGACCCAAGACCATGATTGAAGCCATCCGCTCCGAGGAACTCTTCGAACGCGCCCGCCAGCTGATGCCCGGCGGGGTGAACTCACCGGTCCGGGCCTTCGGCTCCGTCGGCGGGACGCCGCGCATGATGGTCGGTGCCAAGGGGGCCTACCTCACCGACGCCGACGGGCGCGAGTACGTAGACCTCGTGTGCTCCTGGGGCCCGGCCCTGCTGGGCCACGCCCATCCGGCCGTCCTCGAGGCCGTGCACACGGCCGTGGACCGGGGACTGTCCTTCGGCGCCTCCACGCCCGCCGAATCCGAACTGGCGGCCCTGGTCGTCGGCAGGGTCTCCGCCGTCGAGCGCCTCCGCATGGTCTCCACCGGCACCGAGGCCACGATGACCGCCGTGCGCCTGGCCCGCGGCTACACCGGCCGCAACCTGGTCGTGAAGTTCGCCGGCTGCTACCACGGGCACCTGGACGGGCTGCTGGCCGCCGCGGGCTCGGGCGTGGCCACCCTGGCCCTGCCGGGTTCGGCGGGCGTCACCGAGGCGACGGCCGCGGAGACCCTGGTGCTGCCGTACAACGACATCGCCGCCGTCGAGGAAGTGTTCGCCGGCCGCGGCAGCCAGATCGCCGCCGTCATCACCGAAGCGGCCCCCGCGAACATGGGCGTGGTCACCCCCGCCGACGGCTTCAACGCGGCCCTGTCCCGCATCACCCGGGAGCACGGGGCGCTGCTGATCCTGGACGAGGTGCTGACCGGCTTCCGCACCGGCTACGCCGGCTACTGGGGCCTGACCGGGGGAGCCGACGGGGCAGCCGATCCGTTCGTGCCCGACCTGTTGACCTTCGGCAAGGTCATCGGCGGCGGCATGCCGGTGGCGGCCCTGGGCGGCCGCGCCGACGTGATGGATTACCTGGCGCCGTCCGGTCCCGTCTACCAGGCCGGCACGCTCTCCGGCAACCCGATCGCCATGGCGGCCGGCGTCGCGACCCTGACCGCCGCGACGCCCGCGGTCTACGCGGCGATCGACGCCCGCTCGCTCGAACTGCAGGCCGCGCTGACCGCCGCCCTGTCCAAGGCCGGCGTGGACCACAGCATCCAGACCGCGGGGAACCTGTTCAGCGTGGCCTTCGGCACCTCGGCCAACGGCGTCCACAACTACGCCGACGCCCAGGGCCAGGAAGCCTTCCGCTACGCCCCCTTCTTCCATGCCATGCTCGACGCCGGCGTCTACCTGCCGCCGTCGGTGTTCGAAGCGTGGTTCCTTTCGGCGGCGCACGACGACGCCGCGATGGAGAGAATCTTCGCCGCATTGCCGGCGGCCGCGCGGGCTGCCGCGGCGGCCACGCCGCCGGCCTGACCGCAACTCCGGTGCCGGGGGCGGGGGTTGCCGTCCGGCTGCCGCCCGGTCCCGGGGACAGCGGCATGGCAGACTGATGCTGACGGCGGTACACGGAACCGCCGCGCGAACCCAGGAGCGTGCAGATGGGCCTGTTCTCCAGGCGCAGGCAAACACCGGAAGACTACGACGCCGAGACGCTCCGCCCGGAGGCCGCGGACGACGCCGCGCCGCCCCTGGCGGACGCCGCGACGCCCCTGGCGGAGGCCGGG
>NZ_JBNHGE010000055.1:0-17189 GCF_059090935.1 Arthrobacter sp. Y3223166
GCAGTCTCTGCCGTTGGAGAAGATCGCCGGCATGGCGCAGCGGCTGATCTCCGAGCATGGGATGACCGCCCTGCAATACGGCGGCGGCCAGGGTACGGTTGAGCGTGTGCGCAATCAGGACCGTGCGTTTGCCTTCCCGCAGGTCGTCTCCGGCCGGTTTGCCGGTGGTGGCCGGATCGCCGAACACGCCCAGCACGTCGTCACGGATTTGGAAGGCCTCGCCCAAGGGCAGCGAGAATGCCTCGTAGGCCTCCAGCAGGCCGGTAGAAGCGCCGGCCAGCGCACCGCCCACGCTCAGGGGATGCACGGTGGAGTACTTGGCCGACTTGTAGCGGAGGATCTGCAGCGCGCGGTCCACGGCGGCTTCGGCCGGGCGCCCCGGTCCGGCAGCTTCCTCCAGCAGGTCCAGATACTGCCCGGCCATGACCTCCGCGCGCATGCGGTTGAAAATTGCGCGGGCCGGCGTTCCTGACGCGGACTCCGCCCCGATGCCGGCAAAGACTTCTTCGCTGAGGGACAGGCAGAGGTCGCCGGCCAGCAGGGCGGCGGCCTGCCCGTAGCGCTCGGCGTCCAGCGCCCAGCCGTTGAGCCGGTGCTGCTGCTCGAACCGCCGGTGCACGCTCGGGCTGCCCCGCCGGGTGTCCGAGCGGTCGATGATGTCGTCGTGGATCAGTGCCGCGGCCTGGAAGAGCTCCAGCGCGACTCCCGCCTGAACGGCCTGGCCGGCGAGCACGGACCCCCCTGCCCCGCGCCAGCCCCAGTAGGCCAACAACGCCCGGAGGCGCTTGCCGCCCGCGGTGAGGTCGGTGATGGCCTCCACCAGCGGTGCCGCGTCCGGAGCCGCATCCTGCAGCAGGTCCTTCTGTCCGGCCAGGAACTCCCGGAGCAATCCGGCCACGGCCTGCCGGAAGTCTTCCTGTTCCGCCGCGCTCGTTGTGGTCGCAGAGGGTTCCATGCCGTTACCTCCGGTCTGCCCGTGCGGGGAGGGATTCGTCAGGGCGGTACAGCATGCGGCGGAGCTCCTCGCGGTGGTACTGATGTCTGCAGCCAGTCTAGACAATCCCGCCGGGCCGGCGGGCCGCCCGCCCGCAGCTTCGGCCGCACCGCAGGCGGCAGCCAGCCTACGATAGTGCTGTGACCTCCCCGGACCAGCACAACTGCACCATTCTCCACGTGGACATGGACGCCTTTTTCGTGGGTGTGGAGTTGCTGGAGCGGCCGGAGCTGGTCGGGAAGCCGGTCATCGTGGGATCCGCCTCGGGCCGGGCGGTGGTGCTCTCGGCGTCGTACGAGGCCCGCAAATACGGTGTCCGCTCGGCGATGCCGATGGCACGGGCCCGCATGCTCTGCCCGCAGGCGCTCATCATTGAACCCAGCCACGGCAAGTACCAGCAGGCCTCGACCCGGATCATGGCGATCTTCCGGGAAATCACGCCGTACGTGGAACCGCTCAGCGTCGACGAAGCCTTCCTCGATGTGGCCGGTGCCCGCCGGCGGCTGGGCGAACCGCTGGAGATCGGCGCGCTGATCCGCCGTAGGATCTCGGCCGAGCTGGGACTGACCGCGACGGTGGGCATCGCCACGACCAAGTTCGTGGCCAAGATAGCCTCCACGCACGCCAAGCCGGACGGCCTGCTGCTCATACCCGAGGCCGAGACGGTCGACTTCCTGCATTCCCTGCCGGTGGGCGCCCTGTGGGGAGTCGGCGCCAAGACGCGGGAGGTCCTGGCCCGCCTTGGCATCCGTACCGTTGCCGATGTGGCACACACGCCGCCCGCGGCGCTGCACCGCGTCCTGGGAGCCACCGGCGACCACGTCCATCGGCTGGCCTGGGGAATGGACGACCGGGCGGTCACCCCTGAACGGGTGGAGAAAAGCATAGGTGCCGAAGAAACCTTCGAAAAGGACGTCGACGACGACGAGGTGCTCGAGCGCGAGCTCCTGCGGCTGGCCTACCGGACGGCCGCCAGGCTCCGCGCCGGGAACATGCGCGCCGGAACCATAGCGTTGAAACTCAGGTATTCCGACTTCACCACCTTGAACCGGTCACGGAAGCTGCCGGCGCCCTCGAACAGCGCCCAGCAGTTGCAGGCCGCCGCTGCGGCGCTTTTGTCGGCCCTCGGCGAGCGGCCGCAGGCGGTCCGGCTCATCGGGTTGCGGGCGGAGCAGTTGGAGGACGCCGGCCGGGGCGGCCAGCAGTTGAGCTTCGACGGCCACGAAGACACGTGGCACAGCGCCGAACAGGCCCTGGACGAGGTGAACCGGAAGTTCGGCGGCGCGGGGATTGTGCCTGCCTCGCTGCTGAAGTCCGGGCCCCGCAAGCCGGCGGAGCAGGGCCCGGAATCCCGCCGCCGGCCGGGCCGGGGCCAGGGTGCGTGAAATCGGGGCGGGTGGGATCACAGGTGGGTCATCGTGGCTTTTGATTGCAGGCTTTGCGCTCTATTCTTAGTAGCAGAGGTCAATTCGGTTCCGGTTGGTTTCAGGAACTCTTGTCCCGCGGAGTTCGTTGTACGCTATGCACCCTTGGGGGACTGGAACAAAGGAGGCTCAGATGCCACTCTCAGAGCATGAACAGCGGCTGCTGGAACAACTGGAGCAGCAGTTGCATGCTGATGACCCGAAGTTTGCCAGCCACATGGAATCGGCCAGCGGCCGATCGTTGTCGACGCGCCACATCGTCGTGGGCTCACTCGTCGCGATTGCCGGAATCCTGGTCCTGCTCACCGGCATCCTCAGCCAGATCATCGCCGTCGGAGTCCTGGGATTCGTCATCATGGGTGCCGGCGTCTACTGGGCCACCACGCGCCGCGCCGGGGCAGGGTCGCCGCGGGCGACCGGCACCAGGCAGACTTCCTCATCGAAGGGCGGCTTCATGGCCAGCCTCGAGGAGCGGTGGGACGAGCGGCATCACGGCGAAGACCGCTGACATAAGACCCGGCCGCCGGAGCAGCCGTTGAGGCTCCTCCACTTCGCCCCACCCGGCGGCTAGCGGCCGAAAGGCACGAAGGCAAGACCCGTCAAACGTCGGGTCTTTTCGTGTTTAAAGGCCCCGTGTGGGCCGGATCCGGCCCGTTTCCCGGCGCAACGGCCGCTTCGGCCGGCCTGGACGCGATCCAACAGGAAACTTCTACTGCCGGGGTTCCCCAGGCCCTCCACTTTCCCTCCACTCTGCTCCACAGGCCTGCTTCCGCGCCCTCACGCGGAGGGCGCCGAACATTTCCAGCTACAAAAGGGGCCGGAAGTAGTTGACTGTGGCGTGATGTGGAGTAAAGTGGAGGACATAAGAGGGTAGTGGTGACGCAGGGGGCGACGGTCTCCTCCAATCGGCAGGGCGGTGGCGATGTTCCTCGGGACACACTCGCCGCGGCTCGACGAGAAGGGGCGCCTGATACTTCCCGCAAAGTTCCGCGAGGAGCTTGCCGATGGACTCGTCCTGACGAGAGGCCAGGAGCGTTGCATCTACGTCTTCAGCCAGAAGGAATTCGAGCGGGTTCACGAGGAGATGCGGAAGGCTCCGATATCTTCCCGCCACGCCCGTGACTACATTCGCGTCTTTCTGTCAGGAGCCTCTGACGAAGTTCCGGATAAGCAGGGCCGGGTCACCATCCCGCCGGCACTGCGGACCTATGCAGGGCTGGACCGGGAGCTGGCGGTCATCGGTGCGGGAACCCGCGCTGAGATCTGGGATGCCCGGGCCTGGGACGACTACCTCCAGGAGCAGGAAACCGCCTTCTCCGAAACAGACGAAGACGTATTGCCCGGAGTCTTTTGACCCCGGGACGACAAACAGCACACGCGGCACGAACGTTCTTGGATGAGATCTCCAGCCGCCCGGCAGGTCCAACCTGGCTCACCTTCCCCGGAGCCAGGCGGGACAGGCCAGGCGCGGATGGGGATCTGGTTCAAGGACTTTCGGACTTAAAGACTCCAGCGACCAACCGGTCCCGGGCACCAGCAGGAAAGAAGGCTTCAGGATGAACAGCGAGCGGCCAGCAGGGGAGCGCCACATTCCGGTGCTCCGCGACCGCTGCATCAACCTGCTCGCCCCGGCCGTCGAACGTGCGGTGGCCGAACGCGGCCGCGCCGTCGTCGTCGATGCGACGCTCGGCATGGGCGGGCATTCGGAGGCCTTGCTGCAGCGTTTTCCGCAGCTGCATCTGATCGGGATCGACCGGGACGAACAGGCGCTGGCGTTGGCCGGAGAGCGGCTGCGCCGCTTCGCGGAGCGCACCGATCTGGTTCACGCGGTGTACGACGAGATCGCCGACGCGGTTGACGACCTCGGCGTCGGCCAGATCGACGGCGCGCTGTTCGACCTGGGCGTCTCCTCGCTCCAGCTGGACGAGCGGGACCGCGGCTTCGCCTATTCCTACGACGCGCCCCTGGACATGCGGATGGACACCAGCCGGGGCATGACTGCCGCGGACATTGTCAACACGTATGCCGAGGCGGACCTGGTGCGCATCATCCGGCGCTGGGGCGAAGAGAAGTTCGCCGGACGCATCGCCTCCAGCATTGTGGCAGCCCGCGACGAGGCCCCGCTGACCACCACGGGCCAACTCGTGGACGCGATCCGCAAGGTCGTGCCGGCTGCTGCGGCGCGGACCGGCGGCCATCCGGCGAAACGCACCTTCCAGGCACTGCGGATCGAGGTCAACGAGGAGCTGGACGTGCTCGAGCGGGCCTTGCCGGCCGCCATCGACGTGCTGGCGCTGGGCGGCCGGATCGTCGTGATGTCCTACCACTCGCTGGAGGACAAGATCACCAAGGCCGTTTTCGGACAGCTCTCGAAGTCATCCGCACCCCGCGGGTTCCCCGTCGAGCTGGAAGAACACAAGCCGCAGCTGAAGACCCTGACCAAGGGCACCGAAGTGCCGACGGCGGCAGAGATTGCAGAAAACCCGCGGGCGGCTTCGGCCAAGCTGCGGGCGGTAGAACGGATCCGGAACAGGAGCGCAAAATGAGTGCCAGTGCCCACGCGGCCCGTCCCGACCAGCATCAGTACGTGCACGGCAGTGCCGTGCCGGCCCGAGGTCCCGCAGCGGCGCCCCGGCAGGCCCCCCGCCGCACCCCGCTCTCCGTCGTACCCAACAGCCCGACGCGCAAGCGCGTGCCGTTCGCCCTGTTCTGCTTCACGGTTCTGGTGCTCGCGCTCGGCAGCGTCCTGATGCTGAACATCTCGGTCTCCAGCGGGCAGTACAAACTGGTGGAGCTGCGCAACGAGCAGGTCTCCCTGGCCCAGGCGAACGAAAAACTGACACAGCAACTCGAAAACCACCAGGCTCCCCAGAATCTTGCCGCGAAGGCGGCAGAATTGGGGATGGTAACGTCTCCGTCGGTCGGCTCCATCAATCTGGAGAGCCAGAAGGTCACCGGGAAGCCGAAGGCGGCGGAACCAGGCGCATCCCCGGAGCTGTTGGTGGCCCAGCCGGAAAATCCGGTCCAGAAGCCGGCCGCGAAGGAGGAAGCCGGGAAGAAGGACGGCACCCCCGCGGCGGCGAAGGAACCGGCGAAACCTGCTGCCGCTGCTGAAGCCGGTGCAGAAGAAGGCGCGGCACCGAAACCCGCCGAAAAGCAGCTGAACGGCGGCAGCATCCCGGCGCCGAAGCAACAGACAGGCCAGTAATCGCCCGGCAACGCAAACGAGGTACCTGTGGCAGCACCAACAGCCGACCGGCAGCACCCCAACCGCACGGCGAGGGCTACCAGGAGGCTCCGGGCCGGGCTGGCGATGGTGCTGATCCTGCTGGTCATTCTCGGGGCCCGTCTGTTCCAGCTGCAGGGGCTGGACACCGCCGGCATGGCCCAGGCGGCGGTGGACAAGCGCCTGCGCACCGTCGACCTGCCCGCGCTCCGCGGCGAGATCCTGGACGCCAACAACAACGTGCTCGCCCGCAGCGTGCAGCGGTTCGACGTGGTGGTGGACCAGCGGCTGGTCGAGGACTACACCCGGTTCGATCCGATCAGCCAAAAGTCCGAGGACGTCAAGATCGCCGACGCCATCGCCGAGCTGGCCGGCATCCTGGGCCAGGACGTGGAGACCGTCACCAAAGCGGTCACCGGCGACAAGCCCTTTAATTACGTGGCCAAGTCGGTCACCCCGGAAGTCCAGCAGAAGATCGAGGAGCTGGCCTTTCCCGGGCTGTCCGCGCGCGCGACCACCATCCGCAACTACCCGGCAGGGGCGGTGGCCGGCTCGGTGGTCGGATTCATGCGGTCGGATGGCGTGCCGCTCGAAGGCATCGAGGCCTCGCAGAACGACGTCCTCTCCGGGACGCCGGGCACGAAGACCTACGAAATCGGCGCCGACGGCATCCGCATACCGGTCGGCACCTACGAAGAAGTCCCGGCCGTGGATGGCCAAAGCGTGCGACTGACCCTCAATACCGACATCCAGTGGTACGCCCAGGAAGTCATCGCCGAAACCGTGCGGGATTACGGCGCCGACTACGGTACCGTCGTCGTCCTCAATGCCAAGACCGGCGACCTGATCGCACTGGCGGACTCCACGACAGTGGACCCCAATGACCCGGGCGCCACTCCGGACAGCGAACGGCAGTCGATGGCTGTGACACGCGCCTTCGAGCCGGGGTCCACTACCAAGATGATCACCATGGCGGCCGCGATCGAAGAGGGCATCACGACCCCGGCATCGCGATACACCATCCCGCCCAAGTACACGGTCAACGGCCAGACCTTTCAGGACGCGACACCGCACGGCACCCTGACGCGCACCACGGCCGGCATCTTCGCGCAGTCGCTCAATACCGGCACCACCATGATCGGGCAGCAGTTGACGCGGCAGCAGCGCTACGACTACCTGCGGAAGTTCGGCATCGGCCAGCGCTTCGACATCGGCATCAACGGCGCCACCGCCGGCCTGCTGGCCGAGCCGGAGACGTGGGACGGGCGGCAGGAGTTCACCGTCCTCTTCGGCCAGGGCCTCGCTCAGACGGCCCTCCACACCGCCGTGGCCTTCGGGACCATCGCCAACAACGGCGTGCTGATGCAGCCGCGGCTGATCGACGCCTATATCGACCCGAACGGCACCGAGCACGAGGTGCCTGTCGAGAAGGGCAGCCGGGCGGTTTCCAAGAAGACCGCCAACCTGGTGCAGGACATGCTGGAAACCAACTCGAAGTACCACAGCGGCAAGCCCGGTAACATTAAGGAGTATCGGATCGGGGTCAAGACCGGTACAGCCGAAGCACCGGCCGCCGACGGGGGATTCAGCGGCTACACCATTTCGATGGCCGGCATCGCCCCGATGGAGGATCCGCAGTTCGTCGTCGTGGCGACCATCCAGCGGCCGCAGGGCGGGGTGCTGACGCTGTCGGCCGGACCGACGTTCAAGAAGGTCATGACGCAGGTCCTCAACGCCTACGACGTGCCGCCGTCCACCAGCAAACGGGTCGACCTGCCGCTGGAATGAGCCAACCTGGAGAATATGTGAGTTCCACTGCCGAGCAGCCCCACCGGTCCGCCTCGCCCTTGCGGCCCCCAACGGTCAGGCCGGTCCGGCTGGCGGCGCTGAGCGGCATGCTGCAGCACCGCGGGCTTCCCGTACCCGAGGGCGGCCCGGGGTCGGAGGACCTGACCTTTACCGGCATCACCATAGATTCGCGTTCCGTCGAGCCGGGGGACCTGTATGTCGGCCTGCCCGGAGCCCGCCGGCACGGCGCCGACTTCGCCGGCCAGGCCGAAGCGGCCGGAGCGGCGGCCATCCTGACCGACGACGACGGCGCCCGGCGGGCAGCCGGCCTGGCTCCGGGCCTGCCCGTGCTGCGGTCGCGGGACCTGCGCGCACTCGTGGGGCCGCTGGCGGCCGCCGTCTACCGCAGCCAGCCGGCGGGCGGACAGGCGCCGGCGCTGTTTGGCGTCACCGGAACCAACGGCAAGACCACCACCACCTACTTCATCAAGTCCCTGCTGGAGGCGCTGGGCCTCAGCACCGGACTGATCGGAACTATCGAGATCACGGCCGGTTCCGAACCGATTCCCAGCGCCCTGACCACGCCGGAATCGCCCGAGGTGCACGGGTTGCTGGCCCTGATGCGCGAACGCGGGCTGGACGCGGCGGCCATGGAGGTCTCCTCGCATGCCATTTCCTTCCGGCGGGTCGATGCCGTCCGGTTCGACGTGGCCGGCTTCACCAATCTCACCCAGGACCACCTGGACCTGCACGGGAGCATGGACGAGTACTTCGAGACCAAGGCCCGCCTGTTCAGCCCGGAGCGGTCCGGCCACGCGGTCGTCTGCGTCGACGACGACTGGGGCCGCCGGCTCGCCGGCCAGGCCCGGTCCGCCGGAGTCCCGGTGGCCACCCTGGCCACCCAGGGCGGCAGCGCCGACTGGTCCGTCCGCAACCCGGTCCGTGAGGGCCTGGGGCACCGGTTTGAACTGCACGGGCCCGACGGCGTGGTGCTGCGGCTGCACACCGGGTTGCCCGGCTCGTTCAACATCTCCAACGCCGCGCTGGCCGTGGTGATGGTGGCGGCCTCCGGCACCCCTTCGGCGCGGCTCCAGCAGGCGCTCGACACTGCGGATCCGCTGACCGTGGAGGTTCCCGGCCGGATGCAGGTCCTCAGCGGCAACCCGGCAGCGATCGTTGACTTCGCTCACAATCCCGACGCGCTCGAGCGGACCCTGGCCTCGGTGCGCCGCCCCGAACCCGGGGCACGCGTGATCGTGGTGTTCGGAGCCACCGGGGAACGCGATCAAACCAAGCGCCCGCTGATGGGGGCGATCGCCGCCCGGCTCGCCGACGTCGTCATCGTCAGCGACGACGACCCGCACGGCGAGGACGCCGCCCGCATCCGCGCGGATGTGCTGTCCGGCGCACGCGCCGCGGCCGAACGGGAGCAACTGCCGGCCGACATTATCGAAGTCTTCCCCCGTGCGGAGGCCATCGAGCGGGCCGTGGCCCTGGCGGCGCCCCGGGACACGGTCCTCGTCGCCGGCCGCGGCCATGAGGTCTGGCAGGAGGTCAACGGCCAGAACCTGGCCCTCGACGACCGGGAGGAACTGCGCGCGGCCCTGCACCGGCACGGATTCGAAGTGCTCTCCCCGAACGCGGTAGAGTCCTAGATCGTCATGATTGAACTAACTGCAGCCGATATAGCGGCGATTACCGGCGGACGGATCGTTGGGGAACCCGTCGGTGCCACGGGGGACACCGGCGGCATCACCGTGAGTTCCGCCACCACAGACTCCCGCGAAATTGAGCCCGGCGGCCTGTTCGTGGCCAAGCCGGGCGAGACCGCAGACGGGCATTTCTACGTCGCCGCGGCCTTCGAAGCCGGTGCCGTGCTGGCGCTGACCGAACGCGAGGTCTCCGACCCGACCGGCCGCCTCCTGCCGCAGATCGTGGTGGCGGACGCCGTGCTGGCTATGGGCGCCGTCGCCGCGGCCATCGTCGCACGGCTGCGCGCCGCCGCGGGACTCGAGGTCGTGGGCATCACCGGCAGCGCCGGCAAGACCACCACCAAGGACCTGCTCGCGGGGATCCTGCGCCGAACCGCGCCCACCGTGGCCCCGATCGGCTCCTACAACGGCGAGGTCGGCGTCCCGCTGACGGTGTTCGCCGCGGACTTCGACACCCGCTATCTGGTCGTGGAAATGGGCGCCACCGGCATTGGCCACATCCGGTACCTGACGGACATGGTCAACCCCGGCGTCGGCGTGGTGCTGGGAGTCGGGACCGCCCACGCAGGGGAATTCGGCGGCGTGGACAACATCGCGATCGCGAAGGGCGAGCTGGCCGAGGCCGTGCCGGCCGGCGGTACCGTCGTGCTCAATGCCGACGATCCCCGCGTCCGGGCCATGGCCGCCCGCACCCGGGCCCGCATTCTGTACTTCAGCTCCGACGACGACTTCACCCTGCCCGACGGGAGTACCGCGCCGTTGCTGCGGGCCCGCGGCGCCCGCGTCAACGACGACGGGCACCCCGAATTCACGCTCCGCTTCCCGGACGGCTCCGAGCACCCGGTAACCTCCGGGCTGATCGGCATCCACCACGTGACCAACCTGCTGGCCGCCGCCGGCGCCGCCTGGGCGCTGGGCGTGCCGGCGGAAACCATCGCCGCCGGCCTGAACGGGGCCGGCCCCGCCAGCCGCTGGCGGATGGAACGCACCGAGCGCGCCGACGGCGTCACGGTGATCAACGACGCCTACAACGCCAACCCCGAATCCATGCGGGCAGCGCTGCGCACGCTGGCCGAACTCGGCCGCGGCCGCCGCACCTGGGCGGTGCTGGGCGAAATGCTGGAACTGGGCGAAGACTCCGTGCAGGCCCACGACGCGATCGGGCGGATTGTGGTCCGGCTGAACATCTCCCACCTGATCGTGGTGGGAGAGGGAGCCAAGGCCATGCACAACGCCGCCGTGTTGGAAGGCTCCTGGGGCGACGAATCGCTCTGGGTCGCCACGCCCGAGGAGGCCCGCCGGGTGCTCGAGGAGAAGCTGGAACCGGGCGACCTGGTGCTGTTCAAGTCCTCCAACTCGTCCGGGCTGCGGTTCCTGGGCGACCGGATAGCATCAGGAAATCCGTCGACGGACGGCCCGGCTGCAGCGCGCAGACCCGAAACCCAACAGGAAGGCCAGGCGCAGTGATAGCCCTGCTGATCGGCTCTGCCCTGGCGCTGGTCCTGTCCCTGCTCGGCACGCCCTTGTTCATCAAGCTCTTGGTGCGGAGAGGCTACGGCCAGTTCATCCGCGACGACGGCCCGACGGCGCACCACACCAAGCGCGGAACGCCCACCATGGGCGGCGTGGTCATCGTGGCCGCGGTGATGCTCTCCTACTTTGCCACGCACCTGATGATGTGGATGATGAACGGGGAAGCGCATTCCGGGCCCACCGTCTCCGCCGGCGTCCTCATGCTGCTGATGGCCGGCATGGGGCTGGTCGGTTTCCTGGACGACTTCATCAAGATCTCCAAGCAGCGCAGCCTCGGGCTGCGGGCCTGGGCCAAGATCGTGCTGCAGGGCATCGTCGGCATCCTCTTTGCCGTCCTGGCCCTGAACTTCCCGGACAACATGGGCCGCACCCCGGCGTCGATGAACATCTCCTTCGCCCGTGACATCCCGTGGCTGGACCTCGCCTTCGGCGGCACCGTACTCGGCACTATCCTGTTCATCATCTGGTCGAACGTCATTGTCACCGCAGCCACCAACGGCGTGAACCTGACCGACGGGCTGGACGGGCTCGCGGCGGGCGCATCGGTGATGGTCTGCGGCGCCTACATGCTGATGGGGATCTGGCAGTTCAACCAGAGCTGCGGCTCGGTCAAGGTCCCCGGGGAGGTCTGCTACGAGGTACGCGACCCGCTGGACCTGGCGCTGCTGGCAGGAACCATGGCCGGCGCGCTGATCGGGTTCCTGTGGTGGAACACCGCGCCCGCCAAGATCTTCATGGGCGATACCGGATCGCTGGCGATCGGCGGCGCCATCGCCGGGTTCGCCATCCTGTCCCGCAGCCAGCTGCTGCTGGTGGTCATGGCGGGCCTGTTCGTGATCATCTCGCTGTCCGTGATCATCCAAGTGGTCTACTTCAAGCTCAGCGGCGGCAAACGCGTCTTCAAGATGGCCCCGCTGCAGCACCACTTCGAGCTCAAGGGGTGGGCCGAAGTCACCGTCGTCGTGCGCTTCTGGATCATCGCCGGGCTGTGCGTGGCGGCCGCGCTGGGCATCTTCTACGCCGAATGGGTGCTGGGCTCATGAGCCGGCTGGACGCACTCACCTCCTGGGACGCGGACTGGTCCGGGCTGCGCGTGGTGGTCGCCGGGATCGGGCTGTCGGGATTCTCCGCGGCCGACACGCTGATCGAACTGGGCGCCGCCGTCGTCGTCGTGGACGGCAGCGACACGGCGGAAAACCGGGCCAAGGCCGATACGTTGAAGATCGTCGGGGCCCGGCAGGTCCTGCTGGGTGAAGAGCACACCGGCGCACTGCCCGACGTCGGCGGGGAGCCGGCCGAACTGGTGGTCACCTCGCCGGGCTGGCAGCCGCGGACACCGCTGCTGGCCGCCGCGGCGGACGCGGGGATTCCCATCTGGGGCGACGTTGAACTGGCGTGGCGGGTGCGCGAACGCGCCGGCCGGCGAACCGCCGAATGGCTGGCCATCACCGGTACGAACGGCAAGACCACGACGGTGGGGATGGCCGAATCCATGCTGCAGGCGGCCGGGCTGCGCGCCATCGCCGCCGGCAACGTCGGCACGCCCATCCTGGACGCGGTGCGTGATCCCATCGGCTACGACGTCATCGCCGTCGAGCTGTCGAGCTTCCAGCTGCACTGGACCCACACCATGTCCCCGCTGGCCTCCGTGGTGCTCAACGTGGCCGAAGACCACGTGGACTGGCACGGGACCTATGAGGCATACCTGGCCGACAAGGCCAGGATTTACGAGCGGACCAGGATCGCGTGCGTCTACAACGCCGAGCAGCGCGAGACCGAGGAGATGGTCGAGGAGGCCGACGTCGTCGAGGGCTGCCGGGCAATCGGCTTCACGACCGGAATGCCGGCGGTCAGCATGGTCGGCGTCGTGGAGAACCTGCTCGTGGACCGGGCCTACATCGAAGAACGCCGGGACTCCGCAACCGAACTGGCCGGCCTCGGCGACCTGGGTGACCCGGCGCCCCGGCACCAGGTGGCCAACGCCCTGGCCGCCGCCGCCCTGGTCCGGGCGTACGGCGTGGAACCGGCCGCGGTCCGCGAAGGACTGCGGCGGTTCGATCCCGGGGCACACCGGATCCAAAAGGTGCTGGAGCACGCCGGCGTGCTCTGGGTCAATGACTCCAAGGCGACGAACCCGCACGCGGCTTCGGCCTCGCTGGCGTCGTTCTCCTCGGTCGTGTGGATCGCCGGGGGACTGTCCAAGGGCGTCAGCTACGACGAGCTGATCGCCGACCACGCGCGCAGGCTGAAAGCGGTGGTGCTGATCGGCAGGGACAACACCGCCCTCCTGGCCTCGCTGCAGCGACACGCACCGGATGTCCCGGTCCTCCACGCGCACCCGGGAGACACTGGAAACAGCGCCCCGGAGGCGGAGGACACTGACGGCGAAACCGTGATGGCGGCGGCCGTGGAAGCGGCAGCGGGCATCGCCGCCGGCGGGGACACCGTGCTGATGGCGCCGGCAGCCGCCTCGATGGACCGGTTCACGTCCTACGCCCACCGGGGCAATGCGTACATGGAAGCAGTCCGCCGGTACGGAGAGGGACAGGCACCGTCGACTAAGGAGCAGTAATGGCCACCACCCGCAGCGGAAGCCGGACACCGGCCCCCGCCGCTGCCCGCGGACACGCCGCTCCCGGCACGAAGCCCGCCCCCGAAGGCCGGTTGCGCGAGCTCCGGCAGCGAGGCACCGACCTGCTGGACCGCATCCAGGGCACCGGCACGCGGTCCAGCGGGGCCAGCTACTACCTGATCCTGGGCTCCGCGCTGGCCCTGACGGCCATCGGCCTGCTGATGGTGCTGTCGTCGTCCGCGGTGGAATCGATCGCCGATGAAACCTCGCCGTTCAGCCTGTTCATCCGGCAGGCCGTGTTCGCCGGCCTGGGGGTCACCGCGATGCTGGTCCTCTCGCGGTGGAAGGTCTCCACCTACCGGAAGCTCGCCTGGCCAGGCCTCGCGGTGTCGGTGCTCCTGCTGCTGCTGGTGTTTACCCCGCTGGGCGAATCCGTCGGCGGCAACCGCAACTGGATCCATTTCCCCGGCAACGTTTCCCTGCAGCCGTCGGAAGTGGCCAAGCTGGGCATGTCCCTGTGGATGGCAACGGTGCTGGCGGCCAAGGAGCGGCTGCTGGGCCAATGGAAGCACCTGCTGATCCCGGTGGTCGTGCCCGGTGCCCTCCTCGTGGTCGGCCCGGTGCTGCTCGGCAACGACCTGGGCACCGCGATGATCCTGATGCTCATCATCGCCGGCGGACTGTTTTTCGCCGGCGCACCGCTGAAGCTGTTCGGCGTGGCCGGACTGGGGGCCGGCGCGCTGGTGCTGCTGCTCGTGGTGGTCAGCCCCAACCGCATGGGCCGCATCCTCATGTGGACGGACCAGAGCTGTGAAGCGACGACCGGGCTGAACATGCAGTCATGCAACGGGCTCTTCGCACTCGCCTCCGGCGGCTGGTGGGGCGTGGGACTGGGACAGAGCCGGCAAAAATACAACTGGATTCCGGAAGCCCACAACGACTACATTTTCGCCATCATCGGCGAAGAGCTGGGCCTGCTCGGCACCACCGTCATCCTGGCGCTGTTCGGCGTCCTGGCCATTGCCCTGGTGCGCACCGTGATGCGCCAGGATTCCCTCTTCGTGCGCATCCTCGCCGGTTCCATCATGGTGTGGATCATCGGCCAGGCGTTCGTGAACATCGCGGTGGTCACCGGCCTGCTTCCGGTGATCGGAGTGCCCCTGCCGTTCATCTCCTACGGCGGCTCCGCGCTGACGGTCACCCTGGCCGCCGTCGGTGTACTCTTGTCCTTTGCCCGGACCGATGTGCCCGGCCGGAAGAAGTCCGGGGGACTCCTGGGCCGGTGGCGGCAGCAAGCGCCGGCCGGGAACCGCTGACCCCAACCCAGACCACCAGCAGCCGAGCAGAAGGTACTTCCGCAACACCATGAACACTTCCGATCCCTCTGTGGTCCTGGCCGGCGGCGGCACGGCGGGGCATGTCAGCCCGCTGCTGGCCATCGCCGGCGCCGTCCTGCGGGCCGCCCCCGCGGCCCGCATCCTCGCCGTCGGCACCGCCGTCGGCATGGAGACCCGGCTGGTCCCCGCGGCGGGCCACCGGCTCGCCACGATCGGGCGGGTTCCGCTGCCGCGCCGCCCCTCCCTCGACCTGCTGAAGCTGCCGTTCAAGTTCGCCGCGGCCGTGCGCCAGGCCGCGGGCATCATCGACGGCGCGAAGGCCGACGTCGTGGTGGGCGTCGGCGGGTACGTGTGCACCCCGGTCTACATCGCAGCCAGGCTGCGCCGGGTCCCGATCGTGATCCATGAGGCCAACGCCCGGCCGGGGCTGGCGAACCGGGTCGGGGCACGGCTGACCAGCCGGGTCGCGGTCGCGTTCAAAGACACGAAACTGCCCGGCGCCCGCTGGGTCGGCATGCCGATGCGGCCCGAAATCGCCACCCTGGACCGGGAAGCCTCCCGCGAGGCCGCGCGCCGGCGGCTGGGACTGGCGGCGGACCGGCCGACCCTCATCGTCACCGGCGGCTCCTCGGGCGCGCTGAGCATCAACCGCACCATCGGCGCTTCCCTGCAGGAGCTCGCCGCGGCAGGCATCCAGGTGCTGCACATCACCGGGCGGAACAAGGCGCTGCGGGACGCCGACGGGCAACTGCTCGCCGCTCCCGGCTACCACCAGGTGGAATTTGTGGACGGCATGCAGGATGTCTACGCGGCGGCCGACCTGCTGCTGGCCCGCGCCGGCGCGGCCACGGTGTGCGAGATAGCCGCCGTGGGCCTGCCGTCCGTGCTGGTGCCGCTGCCGCACGGCAACGGCGAACAGGCCCTGAACGCGGCCTCCCTCGTGGCCGCCGGCGGGGCCGTGCTGGTCCGCGACGGCGGGTTCACACCCCGCTGGGTCACGGACGAACTAATCCCGTTGCTGCGAAACGCGGAGCGGCTGCAGCAGATGTCCGCCGCGGCACACACCCTGGGAATCCGCGACGCAGACACCCGAATGGCACAATTGGTGCTCGAGGCAGCAGGGAGGAACACAGATGAAAGCCGTTGATTTCCACACCACCGCCCGGCTGCCGTTCGGCGACCTCGGCGCCGTGCACTTCATCGGATTGGGCGGCGCCGGAATGTCCGCCATCGCCCGGATCCTGCTGGCCCGCGGCGTGCCGGTCTCCGGTTCGGACGCGCGCGACTCGGCGGTCCTGCGCCAGCTGGAGGCCCTCGGTGCGACCGTCTTCGTGGGCCACGAGGCCGGCCATGTCGCCGGCGCGGACACGGTGGTTGTCTCCACCGCCATCCGGCCGGAGAACCCCGAACTGCAGGCCGCTGCCGCCGCCGGCCTGAACATCGTGCACCGCTCGGTGGCGCTTGCCGCCGCGATGGAGGGGAAGCGGCTGATCGCCGTCGGCGGCACCCACGGCAAGACGACCACCACGGCCATGGCGACCGTGATGCTGCAGGCGGCCGGCTGTGAACCCTCGTTCGCCATAGGCGGCGACGTGGCGGCGCTCGGCGTCAACGCCGCCCACGGCCAGGGCGAACTGTTCGTCGCCGAAGCCGACGAATCCGACGGATCGTTCCTCAACTACCGTCCGCAGGTCATTGTGGTGACCAACGTGGAGGCCGACCACCTGGACCACTACGGGTCGGCCGAGGCCGTGTACGCCTCCTTCGACCGGTTCACGGCACTGCTTCCGGCCGACGGCACCCTGGTGGCCTGCCTCGACGACGACGGCGCCCGCGCCTTGGCGGAGCGCACGGCGGCGTCCGGCACCGCAGGCCGCGTGCTGGGCTACGGCTACGCGGCCGACGCCCAGGTGCGTGTCGAAGACACCGTCTTCGCCGGCTCGGGGAGCACCAGCAGGATCGAATACTCCGGCGGCAGCTGCACGCTGCGGCTGCAGGTGCCGGGCGAGCACAACATCCGCAACGCCGCCGCCGCCCTCGCCGTGGCCATCACCCAGGGCATCGATCCGGCCACCGCGGCCGAGGGACTGGCCGGGTTCACCGGAGCAGCCAGACGGTTCGAGGCCAAGGGCACGGCGGCAGGGGTACGGGTGTTCGACGACTACGCACACCACCCCACCGAGGTCCACGCGGCACTCACGGCCGCCCGCGAGGTGGCCGGCGGGCATGCGGTGCATGTCCTGTTCCAGCCGCACCTGTTTTCCCGCACCCGGGAATTCGCCGCCGAGTTCGCCCGGGCCCTGCAACTGGCCGATTCGGCGGCCGTTCTCGATATCTACGCCTCCCGTGAAGATCCGATCCCGGGCGTCACCAGCGAACTGATCACCAGCCGGCTCGCGCCCGGCAGCTATGCACCGGATCCGGGGCGGGCGGTGAGGGACATTGTTGCCCGCTCCCGGCCCGGGGACATCGTGCTGACCGTCGGCGCCGGTGACGTGACCCAATACGGGCCGGTGCTGGTCGAGGCCCTGGGGCAGGCCGCAGCGGCGGCGCGATGAGTCCGCGCAAGCCCCGCACTCCCGCCGCGCGTCCCGCCGCCGCCC
>NZ_JBNHGE010000056.1:0-17045 GCF_059090935.1 Arthrobacter sp. Y3223166
TTCAGCAGGACCGCGGCACGGTGCGGGGACTCGCGCCGGGCCAACCCGATCTGGGCGGCCACCCCGGCGCCCTGCCGGTCTTTCGGGATCCCGGCGCTGGCACGGCGGGCACGCACCGATTCCTCCAGCGCGACCTGCACCCGGGCCTGCGCGGCCGCGGCGGCAGCCTTCAAACCCTCCAACGCCGTAAGCTCCTCCACCAGTTCCCGCTCCGACGCACCCACGTCGATGCCCTCGAGGGCAACGGCCGCAGCCCGAACAGCGGCAGAATCCAGCGGTACCGAGGCCGGTCCGGGCTCCCGCCTCGAACCGCTGCCTGCAGGTGATACCGGGGCGGCCGGGGTTGTGACAGACGGGGCTGCGGCAGGTGGTCCTGCACCAGGCGATGCTGCGGCGCGTGATCCAGCGGCGGGAGATGCTGGGGCGCCCGGGGCTGCGGCAGGGGTGGCTGCGGCACTAGGCGCTGCGGCAGACGATCTGGGCGCAAGCGCTGCTGCGGCGGGAGGTTCGGGTACGGCCGGATCAAACATCTCAGCGTCTCAATCTTCAGCATGCGTACTGCATGGCCTCGACTACGAACGGTCACGAACCTTGCACGGATCCGCAGACGCCGCCGGCAAACCCACAACCCGGCGGCCAACGATGGTGCTCAACTGCTACTGAAAACAGGCTATCGGCCGCCACTGACAGTTCCGGAGGATGCAGGAATCCTCAGCAGAAAGCGGTCAGGCCGCAGGTGTGGGGGCGCCGCAAGCCGCCGACAGTGGCCCCTCCGCTGCGGCGGGTCCCCGGCTGCGGCGGGTCCCCGGCTGCAGCGGGTCCCCGTCTGCACTGCGGCACGGCCTCTCCGGTTCCTAGCCGAGTGCCGCCACTATGTGAGGCAGCAGCGCGCGGAACGCCTGGCCGCGGTGGCTGATGGCGTTCTTTTCCTCCGGCCGCAGTTCGGCGCAACTGCGGTCCATCCCCGCCGGCTGCAGGATGGGGTCGTAGCCAAATCCGCCGGAGCCGCGCGGTTCGGCCAGCAGGGTGCCCGCCAGACGGCCCTCCTCGACGGCTTCGAGACGCGCCGACACGACGCTTGCTGCGCAGACGAACGCGGCCCCGCGGTGCTCGGGCGCGATGTCGGACAGCTGGTTCAACAGCAGGCGCAGGTTCGCTTCGTCGTCGCCGTGTTTTCCGGCCCAGCGGGCCGAGAAGATGCCGGGCGCCCCGCCGAGTACGTCAACCGCCAGGCCCGAGTCGTCGGCCACCGCCACCAGTCCGGTGGCTTCGGCGACGGCGCGTGCCTTCAACAGGGAGTTCTCCGCGAAGGTGAGACCGGTTTCGGCAACGTCCGGGACCCCTGCCGTGGCAGCGTCGATCACCTGGGTGTCCACGTCCAGCCCCGGTATCTGGCCGCGCAGCAGGTCACGCAATTCACGCAGCTTTCCCTGGTTGCGGGTGGCCAAGACCAGCCGGGGCTTGATTTCCTGCCCGGCGTCCGGCGCTCCGCCGGGCTCGGCGCCTGCGGCCGCGGTGTCAGCCACGGATGACTTCGCCCAGCGTCTCCGCCAGCGTGTCCCGCTGGATCTGGGCCAACTGGGCGGTGCCGGCAAGAGCCAGGTCCAGCAGCGCGTCGAGTTCCGCGCGGTCGAACGGCGCGCCCTCGGCGGTGCCCTGGACTTCCACGAACTGGCCGGATCCGGTGACCACCACGTTCATGTCCGTTTCGGCGCGCACGTCTTCGACGTAGGGCAGGTCCAGCATCGGCACGCCGTCGATAATGCCGACGCTCACGGCCGCGACGGTATCGGTGAGCGGGCGGGCCGAACGGGCGATCAGCTTCTGTTCTTTAGCCCAGTGCAAGGCGTCGGCAAGGGCCACGAAAGCGCCGGTGATGGCCGCCGTGCGCGTGCCGCCGTCGGCCTGGAGCACGTCGCAGTCCAAGACGATGGTGTTCTCCCCCAGCGCCTTGGTGTCGATGACCGAGCGGAGCGAGCGACCGATCAGCCGGGAAATCTCGTGCGTGCGGCCGCCGATCTTGCCTTTGACGGATTCGCGGTCGGAACGGGTGTTGGTGGCACGGGGAAGCATCGCGTATTCAGCCGTCACCCAGCCGCGTCCTTCGCCCTTCAGCCAGCGGGGCACGCCCGCGGTCACCGATGCGGTGCAAAGCACGCGGGTGTTGCCGAACTCGATCAGCGCCGATCCTTCAGCCTGGTTGGACCAGCCGCGAGTGATGCTGATCGGACGCAACTGCTCGGGCGTCCGGCCGTCGGCGCGGGCGGCGGCAGCGGGCATGGCGGAACCTGGATCAACATCAATCATGAGTCCACCCTATCGGCTCGCAGCGGCCGCGGTCGCTCGGGGGCCGGAGCTCGCAGCCGCCGCAGCCCGGAAGACGTAGCCGCCACCGGGCCGTGGCCGCCTAGACGCCGGCGCCCGACTCCGTCCAAGAGCCGCCCGGAAGGCGTCGCCGCCACCGCTCCGCTGCCGCTTAAACGACGTAGCTGACGCCGGCTACCGCGACCGCGAGATCGCCGACGTAGGTTTCGCGGGCCTCCTCGACGGTACGCACGGAGTCGTTCCAGACGGGCAGGTGGGTCAGCAGCAGCCGCCGGACCTGCGCCTCGGTGGCAGCGGCACCAGCCCGCTTTCCGGTGAGGTGCACGCCGTCGACGGCGTCGTCGCGTCCCTCGTGGAAGGCCGCCTCGCACAGGAACATGTCCGCGCCGAACGCCGCTTCGACCAGTGCGGGACAGCTGTCGGTGTCACCGGAGTAGGCCAGCACCCGCGTGACCGGCCCCTCGGACGTGGGCTCCGTAGCCTCGACCCGGATCGCGTAGGCCTCATCGACGGGGTGGCGCACCGGATACGGCGTGATGGTGAACGGGCCCAGCTTCACCGGTTCCCGTTCCGCCCAAACGTGGAAGTCGAACTCCTCTTTCATGCCCGGATCCAATTCCAGCCCGTAGGCGGTGGCCATGCGGTCCGCCGTGGCGGCCGGCCCCCACACGGGGATGCGGCCCTTGGTCCAGCCGTCGGGATTCCAGCGCACCGCCACATGCAGGCCGCACAGGTCCATGCAATGGTCCGGGTGCAGGTGGCTCAGGAAGACGGCGTCGATATCCTCCAACGCCATGTAGCGCTGGGCGGTGCCCAGGGCGCCGTTGCCCAGGTCGAGCAGGATGCGCCAGGTCCGCTCGCCGTCGTGGGCGCTGACCAAATAGCACGACGCCGGTGACTGCGGTCCGGGAAACGAGCCGCTGCAGCCGATGATGGTCAGGTTCATGCCCGCTCCCCCGGGTTGTACTGCCCCGATGCACCGGCGAACGGCGAAACCTTCGGGCCCGCCTGCGCCCCGGCGCGCGCGGCGGCAACCATCTCCGGGGTGATCCTGGCCATGCTCCCGGTGGGATACTGCGCCGCCACGTGCTCCACATGCTCCACGGCGATCACTTCCGGCCCCAGGAACCGGCGCGCCAGCACCTCGAAGGATGCTGCGTCGCCCGTGGCAATGAAGTGGTGCCGGCCCGGCGTCCCTTCCGGACGCAGCAGATCGTGGGACACCAAAGACCGGTAAACGTCCTTGGCGGTCTCTTCCGCGCTGGAAACCAGCGTCACGCCGTCGCCCATGACGTAGGAGATCACGCCGGTCAGCAGCGGATAGTGCGTGCAGCCGAGCACCAGCGTGTCCACGTCGGCACGTTTGAGCGGCTCCAGGTACTCCTCGGCGGTGGACAGCAGCTCCTGGCCGGCCGTCACGCCGGCCTCCACGTATTCCACGAACCGGGGGCAGGCCACGGAGGTGACGTCGAGGTGCGGCGCGGCGGCGAAGGTGTCCTCGTAGGCGCGGGAACCGACGGTGGCCGAGGTGCCGATCACGCCGATCCTGCCGCTCCGCGTGGAGGCGACCGCGCGGCGGACGGCTGGCTGGATCACCTCGATCACCGGGATGCCGTAGCGGGCCGTGTAGCGCTCCCGGGCGTCGCGCAGGACGGCGGCGGAGGCGGAGTTGCAGGCGATCACGAGGAGCTTCACGCCGGCGTCCACGAGTTCATCCATCACGCCCAGCGCGTTCGCGCGCACCTCGGCGATCGGCAGCGGCCCGTAGGGACCGTTTGCGGTGTCGCCAACATACAAGATGGATTCGTTGGGCAGCTGGTCTATCACTGCGCGGGCCACGGTCAGCCCGCCCACCCCGGAATCAAAGATGCCGATCGGAGCTGCAGGTTGGATCAACATCTTCAGTTTCACTGCCTTTCCGGGCTCATGTTCACTAGAGGATAAGACGTTGGCGGCCGGTTGAGCGAACTTCTGCGCGGCTTCTGTAAGCCATCTCACAGTGTTTCCCCACCGACGCCGCCTCCCGACCGGGGCGCCGCCTGGGCGCGGACCCGGAAAGGTTGCGGCCCATCTCCGGCGGCCGTGGCCGGGCCGCCGCAGGGCGTGGCCCCGCGATTTCGGGGCCACGGGTTCACGTGTCTAGGGGCGCGCGGGGGGCGCGGCTCAGCGGTGCCGGCCCGACGGGTGGTCCAGCCCGTCCAGCAACGCCTGCATCAGGGTCTCCTGAAGCCACGTCATGAAGTTGTAGACCAGCGCCAGATAGGTCTCGAGGTCCTCGGCCTGGGACCAGTCGTCGATCTCATGCAGGGCCTGGGCGTCCTCGTCGGTGCGCAGCTCCAGCCGCTCGGCCAGCACCAGACGGACGTCGTTCACGGCCCGGGCGAACAGCCGGGCCTGCTCGTCGGTCAGGTGCAGCGGCGTCTGTTCGAGCAGCAGCGCGCTGGCGCGCAGCGCCCCGAGCTTGTCCTCCCGCAGCGAGCGTTCGGTGAGCTTGCGGAACTCCAGGGCCTCGCCGTCGTCGTGCTCCACAGCATCCGGCAGCAACCGGAGCAGCGCGGGGTCCCGGGGCTTGGCGGCATCCATGTCCAGGCCGACGATCGCCGCGAGCGGATCCTCGTCCTGCCGATCGACTTCCAGCATGGCGACGACGTCCGCGAACAGCTTCCGGATCAGGTCCCGCTCGGCGGGTTCCAGGAACCCGGTGATTCCCTTGCGCGTGTGCTTGAATGCCTTGGCCATCTACGCCTGGTCCGCCTTCTGGTACGTGGCCCACAGGCCGAACGAATGCATCGCCACGGTGTCCCGCTCGGCCTGCTCGCGGCTGCCCGTGGCCACCACCGACTTCCCCTGCTGGTGCACCTCGAGCATCAGCTTGCGGGCCTTGGTTTCCGAATAGCCGAAGTAGCTTTGGAAGACATAGCTGACGTAGCTCATCAGGTTGACCGGATCGTTCCACACGATCACCACCCACGGGGTGTCCTTGGCCGTAAGTTCGGCGGATTCCGCGCGGCGGGACGTCTCGATATCCGAGTCCAGCACGGTTGTGCAGGAGGGAAGGATGCTCACGGTCATGGCTTCCATTGTAGGCAGGGCGCGCCCTTCCGGCCCGACGGCGGCACGGAACTCCGCGGACGGCGACGGCGGCACGGAACTGCCCGGAGGGCGACGGCGGCACGGAACTGCCCGGAGGGCGAAACAGGATTAGAGTCGGGGATGTGAACATCGCAGCCGGCTGGGCGCACCCCAGCACCTCCCTGTACACCGACCATTACGAGCTGACCATGCTCCAGGCCGCCCTGCACTCCGGCGCGGCGCACCGGCGTTCGGTCTTCGAGGCGTTCGCCCGCCGGCTGCCGGAAGGCCGCCGGTACGGCGTGGTGGCCGGAACCGGCCGGATCCTGGAAGGCCTGGAACACTTCACGTTCTCCGAGCACCAGCTGGACTTCCTGGCCCGCACCGGCGTGGTCGACGCGCGCACCATCGACTGGCTGGCCGATTTCCGTTTCTCCGGCGACATCTACGGCTATGCCGAGGGCGAGGCCTACTTCCCGTATTCGCCGATCCTGGTGGTGGAGTCGAGCTTCGCCGAGGCCTGCGTGCTGGAGACCTTCATCCTGTCCGTGCTGAACCACGACAGCGCCATCGCCTCGGCCGCCTCGCGGATGACCGGGGCCGCCGGCAGCCGGCCATGCATCGAGATGGGGTCCCGCCGCACGCACGAGGAGTCGGCGGTGGCTGCCGCCCGGGCCGCGGTGATCGGCGGCTTCTCCAGCACCTCCAACCTGGAAGCCGGCTACCGGTACGGCGTCAAGACGGTGGGCACCGCCGCCCATTCCTTCACCCTGCTGCACGACACCGAGCAGCAGGCCTTCGAGGCGCAGCTGGCCTCGCTGGGCGTGGGTACCACCCTGCTGGCGGACACGTACGACGTCGAAACCGCCGTCCGGACGGCCGTGGACCTGGCGGGTCCGGAGCTGGGCGGCGTGCGGCTGGATTCAGGCGACCTGATCGCCCAGGCCCAGTGGGTGCGCCAGCTGCTGGACGACCTGGGCAACCACCACACCCGCATCACCGTCACCTCGGACCTGGACGAATACGCGATCGCGGCCCTCGCCTCGGCTCCGGTGGATTCCTACGGCGTCGGCACCGCGCTGGTCACCGGATCCGGCGCCCCGACCGCGAGCATGGTCTACAAACTGGTCAGCCGCGAGGGCAGCAACGGCGAGCAGGTGTCGGTGGCGAAGGCGTCGAAGAACAAGATTTCCGTCGGCGGACGCAAATACGCGCTGCGCCGGCTGGACGAGCACGGGTCGGCCACGGCCGAGGTGGTCGGCATCGGCCACCCGCCCTTCGACGACGGCAACGACCGCCCGCTGCTGCAGCAGTTCGTCACGAACGGCAAGCTGGCGGACGGCTGGACCGGCGCCGAGGGCGTCCGCCGCGCCGCCGAACGCCACACCGCTTCCATGGCCGAGCTGCCCGGCGCCGTGAACCGGCTGCAGCGCGGCGAGGCCGCCATTCCCACCGAATTCGAGGAGCAGCCATGACACGCGCACTGATCATCGTCGACGTCCAGAACGACTTCTGCGAGGGAGGCGCCCTGGCCGTCGACGGCGGAGCGAAAACTGCCGCCGACATCAGCGAACATTTGGAGACCCGGCCGGACGAATACGACGTCGTGGTCGCGACCCAGGACTGGCACGTGGATCCGGGCAGCCACTTCTCCGACGAGCCGGACTTCGTGGACAGCTGGCCGCGGCACTGCGTCGCCGGTACCCGCGGGGCGGACCTGCATCCCGACCTGGACACCGACCGGATCGACGCCTACTTCCGCAAGGGCCAGTACGACGCCGGCTACTCCGGCTTCGACGGACTGCTGGCACCGGCGGACGAGGTGGCCACCGGGGAGCGCGAGGGCGACGAGGAGGAAGAGCTGGTCGAGATGCCCAGCCTGGACGACTGGCTGCAGGAGCACGGGGTGGACGAGGTGGTGGTGGCCGGGCTGGCGACCGACTACTGCGTCCGCCAGACCGCCCTCGACGCCGCCCAGGCCGGCTACGCCACCGCCGTGAACCTGGCGCTGTCGTCGGGAATCAACGCCGGGCGCGTCGAGAAGACGTTGGCCGAATTCAGCGACTACGGCATCGACGTCATCGAGTAGCCGGCCGGCCGCCGGCTACTTCCGGCCAATGAACCAGTCCTGGAGCTTCTTCAGGCGCCGGTTCAGCTGCTCCTCGTTGGCCTGGGCCACCGGCGGGCCGCCGCAGACCCGGCGCAGCTCGGAGTGGACCACGCCGTGCGGCATGCCGGAGCGCGCCGACCAGGCGGACACGTTCTTGGCCAGCTGGTTGCGGAGTTCGGTCAGCTGCCGGTGGTCAACCACGGCCGGGGCCGGCTCGGGATCCGCGGCCCCGCCCGAACGCTTGCGTTTGCGCGACTGCTGTTCCTGCTGGCGCTGGCGCAGCAGCATGCCCACCTGCTCCGCGTCCAGCAGCCCCGGAATGCCCAGGAAGTCCAGTTCCTCTTCGCTGCCGAGCTCTCCCCCGGTGCCGAACTCGGCGCCGTCGAACAGCACGCGGTCGAAGGACGCCTGGGAGTCCAGCGCTTCGAACTTCTGCTTGGTCAGCGCATCCGAGGCCGACTCTTCCCGGTTGGCCTGCTCCATCAGGGCCTCTTCGGGTATGAAGCCCTCGTCGTTGTCCTTGTCCGGCCGGTCCAGCGCGTGGTCGCGCTCCAGCTCCATCTGGTTGGCCAATTCCATCAGGTTCGGCACCGACGGAAGGAACACCGACGCCGTTTCGCCGCGCTTCCGGGCGCGCACGAAGCGGCCCACCGCCTGCGCGAAGAACAGCGGGGTGGCCGTCGAGGTGGCGTAGACCCCGACCGAGAGGCGGGGCACGTCCACGCCTTCGGAGACCATGCGGACGGCGACCATCCAGCGGCTGTCGCCGGCGGAAAAGGCCTCGATCTTTTCGGAGGCACCGGCGTCGTCGGAGAGGATAACGGTGGCGGATTCCCCGGTGATCTTCTTCAGCTGGCCGGCGTAGGCCCGCGCGTCCTCGTGGTCGGTGGCGATCACCAGCCCGCCGGCGTCGGGCACCGCCCGGCGGACCTCGGTCAGCCGCTTGTCGGCGGCCGCAAGCACCGACGGGATCCATTGCCCCTGCGGGTTCAGCGCCGTGCGCCAGGCCTGCGCGGTGATGTCCTTGGTGACCGCGGCCTCGCCGAGCGACGCGGCGTACTCGTCCCCGGAACTGGTGCGCCAGCGCATCTGCCCGGAGTACGCCATGAACATGACCGGGCGCACCACGTGGTCGCGGAGGGCGCTGCCGTAGCCGTAGGTGTAGTCCGCCCGCGAGCGGCGGATGCCGTCCTTGTCCTCGGCATACTCCACGAACGGGATCGCCGCCGTATCCGAGCGGAACGGGGTGCCGGTCAGCGCCAGGCGCCGGGCGGCGGGTTCGAACGCCTCGCGGATGCCGTCGCCCCAGCTGAGGGCGTCGCCGCCGTGGTGGATCTCGTCGAGGATCACCAGCGTCTTGGCGGCCTCGGTCTTGGCCCGGTGCAACAGCGGCTTCATGGCCACCTGCGCGTAGGTAACGGCGACGCCGATGAAATCGCGGCCGTGCGAACCGTCCGAGTTCTTGAAGTTCGGATCGATCGCCAGCCCCACGCGCGCCGCGGCGTCCGCCCACTGGCGCTTGAGGTGGTCGGTGGGGGCGACGACGGTGATCCGGTTGACGATCCCCCGGTCCACCAGTTCGGTGGCCACGCGCAGCGCGAAGGTCGTCTTGCCCGCGCCGGGGGTAGCCACGGCCAGGAAATCCTGCGGGGCCATCTCGAAGTACTTCTGCAGGGCCTCGGCCTGCCATTGGCGCAGTTTGGGGGCGGTGCCCCAGGCGGCCCGTTCCGGGTAAGCCGGCGGCAGCACCGGTCCGGCGCCGAATAGTGTGTCGTTGCTCATGTGCCGGCCTCCTCCCGTTGTTCCTGTCCGTTTCCAATCCGTTCCCCGCTGCGCCAGCCGGTGGCGATCCCGCCCGCCGCCACCACGGCCAGCACCAGCCAAATGACCACGTAGACGCCCACCGAGCCCGGGTTGTCCGGATCCCGCAGCAGCGCGAACAATCCGCCCGCCCCGGCGGTACCCACCACGCCGCCCAGCTGGTCGGCCAGCTGCAGCGACGCGGAGTTCCGTCCGCGCTCCTGGGGGGCGGACAGCTTCAGCACCATCACGGACGTGGTGGACAAGGCCATGCCCATCGAGAACCCGGCCAGCGCCCAGACGACGATGAGCGCCGCGAGCGGCACCGACGGCGCGGACACCAGCGCCATCAGCCCCATGCAGGCGGCCAGGATGCCGGATCCGATCACCAGCATCCGGTGCCGGGCGGTCTCGACGCGTGCCTGCAGCCAGGAGCCGATGCTCCAGCCAACCGCGCCGGCCGTCAGGGCCAGGCCCGCGGTGGCCGGCGAGATGCCGTGCGCCGCCACCAGCATCAACGGGATGAACGCCTCGGCGCCGAAGAACGCCAGGTTGATCAGTCCGCGGGTGGCGATCACGCTGGGCAGCCCGCGGCGCAGCCGCAAGGTGCCCGGCGGCATCAGCTTGGGCAGCGCCGCCAGCGCCAGCACCACGCCGCCGGCCGCCAGCGCGTACATCAGCACCAGCTTCCCGGCGGACCCGCCGGCGACCGCCTCGAACAGGGCCCACTGGGCCAGGAACACACCGCCGGCCAGCAGCAGGCCCCGCATCGCCTGCAGGCGCCCGCCGCGCTTGTCCGTGGTCGGGTTCTCCGGGGCTCCCACGCTGCCGGTCTGCGGCCAGATGACCAGCACGGCCAGCAGGAAGATCGGCGCCACGCCGTAGAACACCAGGCGCCAGGAAAGGTACTGGGCGACGACGCCGGCGGCCAGCGGCCCCACCAGCGACGGCACCACCCAGGCCGCCGCCAGCCAGCCAAAGACCACCGGCTGCAGCCGCTGCGGATAGACCTGTCCGATGATCACGTAGACGGCCACGATTGCGAACCCGCCGCCCAGCCCGGCCACGGCGCGGCCCGCGGTGAAGATCCAGAACTCCCCGGCCACCCCGGACAGGACCAGCCCGGCGACCATCAGCACCAGCCCCGCGGCGAGGGCCGGGCGCGGGCCCTTCGCGTCGCACCAGACTCCGGCCACCACGCTGGCCAGCAGCGAAGCGGTCAGGAACATGGAGAACGCCAGCCCGTAGGCGGACTTGCCCTCCAGGTCGGCCGCCACCACCGGCATCGCCGTCGCCACCGCCACGGCCTCGAACGCCGCCAGCGTGATCACCGTCAGCAGGCCGATGGTCAGCGGCCGGTAGGCAGCAGACATGGCGCCGGGCGCGCGGATGGCGGTGGATTCGGGCATCAAAAAACCAGGGCTGACTTTCTTGGCAGGCAGGGGGAAGCGCGGCGGGCACCGGACGCGCCCGCGCTCGTGGGGTGGGGAAGGTTACTACTTCTTCTTGCCGGAATCGTCGCCGCCGGGGCGCAGGCCCTCGTAGATGGCCTTGCAGTCCGGGCATACCGGGAACTTGTTCGGGTCGCGGCCGGGCACCCACACCTTGCCGCACAGGGCGATCACCGGTTCGCCGGACAGCGCCGACTCCATGATCTTTTCCTTGCGGACGTAGTGCGCAAAGCGTTCGCGGTCGCCGGGCTCAAGCTCTTCGCGGAGTTCTTCACGCTCGATCGTCGCGGTGGACCCGCCCGGGGTCTGCGGCGCGCGGGGGTCGTTTTCGAAAGGATCCGGAGGAAGACTCATGCCACCCATCTTAACCCCTGAAACAGGAACGACGACGGCGGAGCCCGGCTCCCCCGTCGTCGTCGCCCGCCGCCGCAGCTGTGCCGGCGCGCTATTTGTTTTTGGCCACGGCCTGGAGGAGTTCCGGCGTCCGGCGGTCATACCAGCGGCCGCCCAGCTCGATGCCGACCACCAGCAGGACCGCGCCGAGCACGAGGCCGACCGCCAGCGCCAGCCAGCCCCACAACGCGTCGCCGGTGAAGACACCGATCAGCGCCAGCACCAGTTCCGGCAGCGAGAGCAGCACCAGCACGCCGAGCCCGCCCAGCTGGACCAGCATCATCCGGGCGGTCGAGCCGGGCGGGGTCTTGAACGGGCTCTCCCCCGGCAGCGGCACGTTGTAGGTGTAACGGGCCGAGACCACGCTGGACAGGCCCAGGCCGGTCAGCAGCACGCCGAGGGCCACCCCGGCAACGGGCGGCAGCAGGTGCCACCCGCCGATGAACACGAACGGCAGCACGGTCAGCACGACGGTCGCCGGCAGCGCGATCACCGCGCAGGCCGCGGCCCGGCCGATCCGGTCGGCGCGTCCGCTCACGCCGGTGGTGACGTGCAGCGCGAACGCCGTGTTGTCGTAGGCGATGTCCGCGGAGATGCCGAAGGACAGCAGGAAGGCGATCATCGGGCCCAGCCACAGCATGAAGGTGAAGTCGCCGGTCTGCGAGAGTCCGAAGAAGACCGCCACCGGAATGAGCGGAATGGAGACCAGCGACGCCCCGTAGCGGGGATCCTTGAACCAGTAGATGAGCGCACGCGCCGCCACGGCTCCGGCAGGGGTTCCGGGCATCCGGGAGAACCAGCCCAGCCTGCCGCCGGCCTTCCGGGACACGGCGTTGTACGGCGGCGTGACCAGCGCACGGGCCAGGCTGAGCTTCCAGAGCCAGGCCAGCACGGCCAGGAAGGCCACCGCGATGAGCAGCCGGGCGCCGGCCGGGCCCCAGTGGCCCAGGGCCAGGTCGCCGGGGACGGCCCAGACCGCTCCCAGCGGCGACCAGGCCAGGCCCTCGGCCAGGGCCGGCAGGAAGTCCTGCGAGCTGCGGAACCCCTCCACGATGCCGACCATGATCGGTCCCAGCAGCACCAGCGGGATGATGCCGATGACGCCGCTGAGGTCCTTGAACCGGCGCGAGCTGGCCAGCGTCGTGAACGCCGACGTCGTCACGCGGGAGAGCACCACGCACGTCAGCGTTGCGATCAGGGCGCACAGGACGGCGGCCACGAGCGCGGCCGGGTGCTGCCACCAGGCGGCCGCGTGCCCGAGCGCGGCGACCAGCGTCACCACGCCCGGGATGCCGACCAGGCCGCCGATGGCGAGCCCGAGCAGCAGCTGGCGCATGGGCACGGCGTAGGTCACGAACCGGGCCGGGTCCAGCGTCATGTCCACGCCGGTGGCCATCATGGGGATCAGCGCCCAGCCCAGGAAGGCCGCGGAGCCGCCTAGCACCACCACCATGCGGGCCATGTCCGGCTCGGTGTAGCTGAGGAAGAACAGTCCGGAAATCAGCAGGGCCAGCATGCCGATCGCGTACAGGCCCCCGAGGATCACCCCCACCAGCTGCCACGGGCTGCGTTTGAAGCCGTTGCGCAGCAGCGCCAGCTTCAGCCTTACGAGGTGCGCAACCACTCGAGCCCCTCCGCCTGGGTCCGTCCGCCGACCAGCTGGACGAAGCGCTCTTCGAGGCTCGCGCCGGCGCGGACCTCGTCCACGGTGCCGGCGGCCAGCACGTTGCCGCCGGCGATCACGGCCACGTGGTCGCACATGCGCTGGACCAGGTCCATGACGTGGCTGGAGACGATCACCGTGCCCCCGGAGTCCACGTAGTCGTGGAGGATGTCGCGGATGTTCGCCGCGGAGACCGGGTCTACCGCCTCGAACGGTTCATCCAGCACCAACAGCTTCGGCGCATGGATCAGTGCGGTGGCCAGGGCGATCTTCTTGGTCATGCCGGCGGAATAGTCCACCACCAGGGTGCCGGCGTCGTTGGTCAGGTCCATGGCCCGCAGCAGGTCCGGGACGCGGGCGGCCACGGTCTCCCGGTCCATGCCCCGCAGCAGCCCGGCGTAGGTGACCAGCTGTTCGCCGGTCAGCCGGTCGAACAGCCGGACGCCGTCGGGCAACACGCCCATCAGGCGCTTGGCCGTCAGCGGCTCGGCCCAGACGTCCACGCCGTGCACCCACACCTGGCCGTAATCCGGCCGCAGCAGCCCGGTGGCCATGGAGAGCGAGGTGGTCTTGCCCGCACCGTTGGGCCCGACCAGCCCGTAGAAGGACCCGGCGGGCACGTCCAGGTTGATGCCGTTGACGGCGATCTTGTCGCCGAAGCGCTTGGCCAGACCGCGCACCGCGAGGGCGGGAACGGGTGCCTGGGCGGGAACGGGGGCCTGGACGGGAACGGGGGCCTGGGCGGGCGCGGCAGCCGGCGCAGCGTCCGAAGGGCCGGGCGCCGGGTACCCCTGCGGGGCGGCGCCGCCCGGCACCGGTACCGCGCTGCTGTTCTGCTCGTCCGGCTGCTGGACCGGAGGGTGTGATGGGTGCGAAGTCATGTGTCCACGCTAACAACCGGGGGTTCACCGGGACGTCATCCGCAAGGACTAATATTTCTCCGCCACCGCGGCACGCTCGTATTGCGGCGCCCACGCCAGTTCGTGGCCCAGTTCGACGGCGGCGCGCTGCCACCAGTGCGGGTCCCGCAGCGCCGCCCGGGCGAGCAGTACCGCGTCCGCCGAGCCTTCCCTGATGATCGAGTCGGCCTGCGCGGCCGTGGTGATGAGTCCGACGGCACCGGTCGGGATGCCGGCCTGGCGCCGGATGGCGGCCGCGAAGGGCACCTGGTATCCCGGCCGCAGCGGGATCTTCGCCCCGTGCACCGCGCCGCCGCTCGAGACGTCCACCAGGTCCACGCCGCGGGCGGCGGCCTGTTCCACCACGTCGGCCACGGCCTCCGGTTCCAGCCCGCCGTCCGACCAGTCGGAGGCGGAGACGCGGAGCAGCAGCGGCATGGCGTCCGGGATGACGCCGCGGACCGCCTCCACCACCTCCAGCAGCAGCCGGGCACGCCCGGCCGCGGTACCGCCCCAGCCGTCGGTGCGGGTATTGACCAGCGGCGAGAGGAACTGGTGCAGCAGGTAGCCGTGGGCGCCGTGGATCTCCACGGTGTCGAAGCCGGCCCAGACGGCACGTGCCGCCGCGTCGCGGAAGTCCGCGATGACCCGCCGGATGCCGGCCTCGTCCAGGGCGTCCGGCGCCGCGTAGCGGCCAAAGGCGGCAGCCGTCGGGCCTACGGTCCGCCAGCCCCCCTCGGCGGGCGGCACCGAGCCGGACTTCGGGGCGAAGGGCGCGTAGGTCGACGCCTTGCGCCCGGCATGGGCCAACTGGATCCCGATTTTGGTGTCCGCCGAGCCATAGCGGTGCACGAACTCCGTGATCCTGCCCCACGCCTGGGCCTGGTCGTCGGTCCAGATGCCGGTGTCCTCGGGACTGATCCGGCCGGCCGCGTCAACCGCTGTCGCCTCGGTGAGGATCAGCGCAGCCCCTCCGGCGGCGAACTGGCCCAGATGCATCAGGTGCCAGTCGTTCGGCGTCCCGGGCGCGTCCTCCCGCCGCACCGAGTACTGGCACATCGGCGCCACCCAGCCGCGGTGCAGGAGCTGCAGACCGCGCAGTTTCAGCGGCTCGAACAGGCCGCCGGCTACAGCCTGCGCCATTTAGAAGAGCGCCCTGGCCAGAGCCTGGCGTGCCTTGGACACCCGCGGGTCGGTGCTGCCCACCACGTCGAACAGTTCCACGAGGCGGGCCCGGGCGGCCTCCCGTTCATCCCCGGCGTGGCGGCTGATGAAACCCACCAAGCGGGCGAAGGCGTCCTCGACATGGCCGCCCGAGACGTCCAGGTCGGCAACGGCCAGCTGGGCCTGCAGGTCGTCGGGCCGGTCGGCCGCAGCGGCCCGCAGCCCGGCCGCATCGGCCCCCTGCAGCCGCTGCAGCAGCTGGACCTGGTACAGGCCGGTGCGCGCCTCGTCGTCCGCCGGCTGCTCGGCCAGCGCCTTCCGGTATGCCGCGGCGGCGCGATCAAAGTCCCCGGCCTCGATGGCCTCGAACGCTTCCTGGTGCAGCGGCGGCAGCGGCTTCTCTTCCTCGGCCGGGGCATCGCCCGCTCCGGGCGCGGTGCCGGTGACGCCGTTGGCCTGTGCCACCTTGAGCAGCTCGTTGACGAACTGCCGCAGCTCGTCGGCCGTCGCCGCCCCTTGGAACAGCGGGATCGGCTGCCCCTTCAGGAGCGCCACGGCGGCCGGCACGCTCTGCAGCTGGAAGGCCTGGGCGATGCCGGGACTGGCATCGACGTCGACCCGGGCGAGCACAAAGCGGCCGGCGAACTCGTTCGCCACCTCCGCCATGGCGGAGGCCAGCTGCTGCGCCAGGTCGCTCCATGACGCGGTCAGTTCCACGATCACGGGGACCTGTGCGGACAGCTGGACGAGCGGCTGGAAGCTCTGCTCGTTGACCTCGACGATGTAGCCCGGAGCTTCGCCTTCACCCGCTGCCGGCGCGCCGGCGGCCGGAGTGCCTCCCGCCGGCGGCTGCGGCTTTTTCAGCGCGGACAGGTCGACGGCGCCGCGGAGGCTGACGGAAGACGGCGCGGGGCCCTGTCCTGGAGTTGGAGTGGTCATGACATCACACTAATACGTCTCGGTCGGCGCCCGGAATTTTGCCCGACCGGGCCGGCGTCGCGGCCCGGCCGGCCGGGGCTACTTCAGTTCGGCGTCCACCAGGCCCTGGGCGACGCCCACCAGGGTGAGCCGGTCGTCGGAACCGGCCGGCGGCACGTACAGGAAGACTGACTCGCCGTAGGTCACGTCCACGCCTTCGGTGGTGGAGTCATCCCCTGCCAGCGCCGCGAACTCGGGCGAGAGTTCCACGGTGGCGCCGGCCTCGGCCGGCACGCTGCTCATCACCGACTCCATGTGGCCGAACACCACAGCGCCGCCGTCTGCGGTGCGGAGCGCCCGCAGCGAGCCGTCGTCGACGCTGCGGCTGAAGGAGATGTCGGCGTTCTTGTTGGATTTCACCTGGTCTTTTTGGAACGCCTGGATCTGCTCGGAGAAGGTGTTCTTACCGATCGCGTCCTTGTGCTTGCCGTCGTCGAGGTTCTCCGCGACCATTTTCACCGCCGCCTGCGGCGCGTACAGCAGGCCTTCCCCGGCGTCCGGCGCCACGGCCGGCGTCCCGCCGCTCTCGGTGGAGACCTGCGGGAACGTGGTGCCCGGCAGCATCTGGAGCGCGCCCACCATCCGGTAGTTCGAGCGCGGATCCTGCTGCACCAGCACGATCACCTGCGGCACCGGATTGTCCTCGCCCTCCGTGACCGTCACGACCGTCCGCGGCCAGTCGGCACTCGTGCTGACCATCGAGGTCAGGATCGGCCCGGCAGCCACCGGGACGGGAGCCGCAGCCTCGCCGTTTTCGGCCCGAACCTTGTAGTTGGCCTCGCGGACGGTCAGGGCGGCACCGGCGACCCGCGGCTTCAGCTTGCCGGAATCCCGCGCCGAGTCTGCGTCGGAGACCGCCTTCGCCACCGAGTCCATGATCCGGGTCAGTTGGCCCTCCAGCACCACCGGGTGGCCGGCGGCTTCCCCTGCACCCTGGGACGGGGCGGCCGGAGAGGCGGCGTGGGCGGGAAGCACGGCGCCGGAGGCCAGCACCACGGCCGCTCCCGCAGCGGCGGCGGCGCGCAGGCCCAGCTTCGGGCGTTCCATCAGGGAACGGCGGCCCGGTGACCGCTCGCCCTGTTCGGGCTTTTCCAGGCCCGCGTCTCCGGGCACGGCCTGGCCGGGACGGCCGGCCGGAACACTGCCGCCCCGCTGAGCCAGCGGTGCCGTTTCCGGGCCGCCTGCGTTCG
>NZ_JBNHGE010000057.1:0-16109 GCF_059090935.1 Arthrobacter sp. Y3223166
GCCAGGGTGGACGAGGCAGTCGCCGGCGTCGCCGCCGTCGCCGCCGTCGCCGTCGTCGTCGTCGCCGGAGCAGCGGATGCGGAAGCAGCCGGTGCCGGCGCGGTGGTGGCGGCGGCAGCGGGCGCGGCGGCATGGTGGCGGGCGGGGGGAGCTGTCGGGGCGGTGCCGTGCACTGCCTGAAGCCGTTGGGCAAGGTTCATGGCTATCCTCTTCGGTGACGACCGCGGCGCTTGAGCAGGCCGGCCGGGGCGGGGGCAAAGCGGTCCACCACCTTGTGCAAGGCGCGGGCCGCAGGATCGCGCGGGGCGCTTTCGAGCACCGGCACGCCTTGGTTGGTGGAAATCCGGACCGCGCGGGTGTCCGGGATGACGTCGTCGACTTTGCACCCGAGGGTGGTCTCCGCGTCGCGGCGGGTGAGACCGTCGCGCGGATCCGCCCCGTTCAACACGATGTGGCGGGTGAGCGGTTCCATGCCCAGCTCGCGCAGGATTTCGAGCTCCTTTCGGAGTCCGCGGATGCTGGGAACGTCCATGCCGCCCACGAAGATATAGTCCGTGGCGCGATCCAGCGCGGCCAGCGTGTGCTCCGACAGCCCCGGGGACGTATCGATGATGACGTGCGCGTACTGCGCGGCCAACTGGTCCAGCAGCAGCGATACCTGCTCGCCGGTGACCTGGTCGGCATCGGCCGGGGACGGCGGCGCGCACAACGCATACAGCCCGCTGGGGTGCCGGGCCAGGAAAGACTTGAGCACAATGCTGTCCTTCTGTGCGTGCGGCTGCACGGCGTCGACCAGGGAATGCTCCGGCTCCAGGCAGAGCGCGCTGGCCACGTCGCCGAACTGCAGATCCAGGTCGACGATGATGGTCTGCTGCTCCGAGGCGGCAGCCAGCCCGACGGCGAGGTTGGTCGCCACTGTGGTCTTCCCGGCGCCGCCCTTGGGGGAGACGACGGCGACAACGCGGCCGTTCGCGGCCTGGCCATCGGACGAGGGAACGCTGTGCCGCCGGTGGCTGGCGCTGCGTACCGCACGGTGCAGCAGTGCGGCGATATCGCGGACATCGGCGCCGGGAGCCACGACGTCGCGGATGCCGGCGCGCATGGCGGCCAGCACGACGTCGGGGTTCGGCGCCGCGACCAGCAGCACCGAAACCTCGGGCCGCTGGGATTCGAATTCGGCCGCCAGGGCCAGCGCCTGACCGGTGGCCAGCCCGGGACCAAGCACCACGGCATCCAGGAGCTGCGGGTTGGACAGCACTGCGAAGACATCGTTGGGTTCGGTGGGGAGGCCCGCGCCGTTCCACAGCTGGGTATGGCCGGCCAGGGAACCTACCGCGGCAGCGGCGAAGCGTTGTTCGAAGCCGGCGTCGGTGCCCACCAGTACGTAGCGGCTCATTCGTAGACCTCGTCGCTGTCCACCAGGCGCGTTCCCTTTTCGCTGGCGTCGGCCGGTTCCTTCGAGAGCCAGGTGCGGGCGTACTCCTGGGCATACACGATCTTTTCGGCGTCCGGTGCCATGACCGCCAGGGTGACCAGCACGTTGTTGGCGGGGACGGTGGCGTCGCCGGACTCGGCGGCGACCGCCACGCCCTGAACGCGGGTGACCAGGATTTTATGCAGCTCCAAGTGTGTGACGGTTTTGCTGTCGCCCGCGCCTTCCATCGAGATGAAGACGCCCACGGTGTCTCCGGCCTTTAACTGCCCGCCGACCACGCGTGCCGGCTCCAGGGAGATGGAGACCTCCTGCATGCCCTTCGGGACGGCCACGGTTCCCGGTTCCTGCAGGTCCGCGGGCGGGGCAAAGCGGGCGGCCAGCAGCTGTTCGCCGGCGATGAGGTCGACGGTGGCGACCTGTCCGGCCAGCTTCTGCACGTCCGTTACCACTCCGGCCGCCGCGACCTTGGCCGGAACGACCTCAGCCGCAACGTACGCGCCGAGCTCTTCGGCGGGCGTGCCGGCCGGCACATTCTCTGCGACCACCAGGACCTCCACCGTCTCGGTGCCGGCCAAGGCACGCTGGTCGGCGCTGCCGATGTAGGCGAGGACCATCATGGTTCCGACGACGGCCATCAGCAGGGCCGCCAGGGCCCCTATGATTCTCTTTTTCACCGACGGTGCTCCTAATGGACAAGCGTGACGAGGGAGGCGCCGAAGGTGTTGTTGGCGCCGCCGAAGATGAAGTCTTGTTCGCCGGCGTCGAGCGTCACGAACGTTTCGAACTCGCCGATGAGTGCCCGGCAGCTGCCGGTGCACTGCACCGAGGCCGGGCTGAGGTTGTTATGGGACGTGCTGCTGAAATTCCAGCCGGCGACCTTGAAGGCCGCGAACCCGATGATGTGGTACCAGCCACTCGTCCCCTGGCCACCGACCTTGTCGTACAGCGGCAACAGGACGGTGGTGCCGGCAATCTGATTCAGCATGTTGGTCTGCTTGCAGGCGGACGGCACGTCGTTACCCGTATCGCTGGCGACTTCAGGATCGACGGGGAAGCCCGGAAGGCCGGTCGCGCCGATGTTGATCTTGGCCTGGCACGGGCGGGCCGGATCTTGCTTCAGCCAGCCGAAGCCGCCCGGAATCGTGTAGGCCGCCCCGGTGCTGCCCGGCACCGTTGAACTGGAACATACAGATCCAGACGTTGTCAGCCCGTTCGGGTTGAATTCCACCCGCTGCAGGCCGCCGTCGAGCATGCCCAGGAACTGGCAGTAGGAGATCGCGATGGGGAGGACGGATGTGCCGGCGACGGGAGCTCCCCAGCGGGCCCGGGATTGGGTGGTGACGGAGGCGGAGTCGTCCAGGCCGAGGATCGGCGCGAAGTGTTGGGCCAGGAAGTGGCCGTCGAAAGACCGCGTGGTGGTGGTGACCGTGGCGGTGGCGGCGGCGGGGTCCAGTTGGACGCTGGCGTTGGCCAGGCCGTCGTTCGCGTTCTGGTTGGCGAGCGACGTGGCGAGGGCCGTGAAGTCCGCATCGCAGTGGCCTGCCGCGCAGTTCTGGGCGACGGCCAGCGCGCCGGCGTCGGCGCCGTTCTTCAGCTGGGCGCGCTCGAAGTACAGGGCCCCGATGTCCAGGACGACCGCGGCCATGCCGAGCAGGACCACCATGAAAAGGGCGGTGGTGACGGCGGTGGCGCCGCGTTCGTCGCTCAGACGCTGCACTGCATGACTCCTTTGCCGGTCAAGGTGATGCTGGCCCCGAAGAGGCCGGATAGGAAAGCCATGGGGTAGGCCACGGTGACGGTGGCGACCGATCCCGGAGCACAGACACCGGTGGCACTGGGGGAAACGGCGACGGTGACCTGCTCCGGTGCAATCCGCGGGTTTAGTGCAGGAGCCGAGGCGATCACTGCCGCCCGGGATTCCGCCGCGCTGGACGCCGTGCTGTTAATGGTCATGACGCGCGCGCCGTCCCGTGCAGCTGCGGTGAGCTGCATCTGGGCGTTGTAGACGCGTCCGAACTCGACGATCCCCAGCAGCAGCAACAACAGAACGGGCAAGACCAGGGCGAACTCGATGGCTGCCGCTCCGCGTTCCGATGTCAGGCGCTTCATGTGTTGCTCTTTCACGGTTCGGTGGCTGGGACGGGAGCAAACGATGCCGCCGTCCCAGCCACCCAGGAGGTGGATACGATCGATCCGGAATTAGACTTTGGCGGGGAGAATGTTCAGCCGAGTGGCGAGGGTGCCGAAGAAGTCGCGCAGCTGCGGGCCGAAAATGGTCAGGCCGGCGATGAGGACGACGGCGATGAGGCCAACCATGAGGGCGTATTCGACGGCGGTGGCGCCGGTCTCCTCGCGCTGGAGGCGGTTCTTCACGGTGAAACCGAGGGTCTGAAGGGTGGCGATGATGGAAAGCATGAGAACTCCTGTGCGATTGAATCGCTGGCATTCTGGCCAGCGGCCGGCTGGCACCTCGCCAGCTCTTCAAGAAAATTAGCAAGCCGAAAGCCCCGAAACGGCCGGCTTTTGCCTATCCTGCGACACCTGCCGGGGAATGCTTCCCTGCATGGGTAAACGATGCACTTTCCCTGCGGTTTAATGGTTTTCCCTGCGGAAAAGGGCGGGCACAAAAGACACCCCTTCCGCCTGCTCGGAAGACCCGCTTCCGCTCGTCGAAAGGACCACCCGGCCGCCGCCGTTCCCCACTCCCGGCTCCCGCAGGCCAACTCTCCCCACACGCCATCGACTATTCGGATGACGCCCTTTTCGGGCCTGGAAGGGGCGTTAGACTTCTCGATCGTGGGGCGGGGTGGGTCGAGATGGGGCAGGGCTGCAACGGGCGTGCCGGGGTCAGGCGGAGCGGGCGTGCCGGGGTCAGGCGGAGCGGGCGTTCCGTGGCCAGGCGGGCAGGCGGAGCGGGCGAGATGGGGCAGGGGGTGCAGCGGGCGTGCCGGAGTCAGTCGGACTTGGCCGCCTTGAGCTGCATCTTTAGGCCGGCGATCAGCGCCTCGAGGCCCAGCCGGAAGGCCGCATCCGCAGCCGAGCCCGCGGGGCCGGCATCCTGTGACCGCACGGCGGAGGTGAAGGCCGGGTTGGCCGCGGCGAGCTCGCCCGATTCGAAGATGTCTGCCGGCGCGGTCACGTCGAAGGCCGACCCGAAAATGAAGGACTCCAGGGCCACGATTGCCGGCACGACCTGCGGCTCCGGCCAGCCGGCCTTCAGGAAGCCGGCGGTAACGGCCTCGTACATGGCCAGCGTGTGCGGTGCGCCGGTGACGGGCAGCACCGCGATCACGGGAATCAGTGGGGCGTGGTGGGTGAAGGCGTCGCGGTAGGACCACGCCCAGCGACGCACCGCGTCCGCCCACTCCAGGTCGGAAAACACACTCACGTCCACGCCGGCCATCACATGGTCCTGAAGGAGCAGCAGGACGTCGTGCTTCGACGCCACGTGGTTGTAGAGCGCGGAGGGTGCCACCCCGAGGGTGCGCGCCAGGGCCGACATGGTGAGCCCCTCGTAGCCGCGCGATTCGATCAGGCCGAGCGCCGCCGTCGTCATCAGTTCCTTGGACAGCAGTTTCTGCACGGGGCGTCCGGCGGGGCGGTTCCCGTTCCGGACGGAGGCTTCCTCGCCGGCTGGGCGTGCTGTTACCACGGGCTCCCTCTTCCCTCGGCCGTGCGGGCCGCGGCGGTGCGGCCTATAGGGCCATCCTACGCAACGCTTTCCGAACGTCCGTGGAGGCACCGGTTTCCAAAACGCTGTGGCACGGGTTACAGTGTTGACGCTAAATGAATGTCGTTCATTTAGCGGGCGGGGCCAGGCACCAAGCGGCCGGACCGCCACGGCACGAATGGGAGTTGAACGCAGTGAGCAAGTTGAAGCGGGACGTAGTAGTCATCGGCGCCGGGCCCTCCGGGCTGACCGCGGCCCGGGACCTGAAGCGGGCGGGCATGTCCGTGGCCGTGTTGGAGGCGCGTGACCGCGTGGGCGGCCGCACCTGGACCGACGTGGTGGACGGAGCCATGCTCGAAATTGGCGGACAGTGGGTCTCACCGGACCAGACGGCCCTGCTGGAGCTGCTCGACGAGCTGGGGCTTGAGACTTACAGCCGCTACCGCGACGGCGAGAGCATCTACCTGGACCCCACGGGCGAAGCTAAGCGCTACACCGGCGCCATGTTCCCGGTCAGCGCCTCCACGGAGTCCGAGATGAACCGGCTGATCGGGCTGCTGGACGCCCTGGCCGGCGAGGTCGGCGCCGACGAACCGTGGGCGCACCCCAAGGCCCGCGAGTTGGACACCATCTCCTTCGACCAGTGGCTGCGCCAGCAGTCCGCGGACGAGGAAGCCTGCAACAACATCGGCCTGTTCGTGGCCGGCGGCATGCTGACCAAGCCGGCGCACTCGTTCTCGGTGCTGCAGGCGGTGCTGATGGCCGCGTCCGCCGGCTCGTTCAGCAACCTGGTCGACGACGAATTCATCCTGGACAAGCGCGTGGTGGGCGGCATGCAGGAGGTCTCCGTGCGCCTGGCCGCAGAACTGGGCGACGACGTCGTGCTCAACGCACCCGTCCGCGCGCTGCGCTGGAACGACGACGGCGTGACCGCCACCGCGGACGGCGTCACCGTGGAGGCCCGCTACGCCGTGATGGCCGTGCCGCCGAACCTGTATTCGCGTGTCTCCTACGACCCGCCGCTGCCGCGCCGGCAGCACCAGATGCACCAGCACCAGTCCCTGGGCCTGGTGATCAAGGTCCACGCCGTCTACGAAACGCCGTTCTGGCGGGCCGACGGCCTCTCGGGAACGTGCTTCGGCGCCAACTCGGTGGTCCAGGAGGTGTACGACAACACCAACCACGGCGACTCGCGCGGCACCCTGGTCGGCTTCGTGAGCGATGAGAAGGCAGACGCGATGTTCGAACTCAGCGCGGGGGAGCGCAAGGCCGCGATCCTCTCCGCAATCGCCGACTACCTGGGCCCGGCCGCGCTGGCCCCGGTGGTGTACTACGAGTCGGACTGGGGGTCAGAGGAATGGACCCGCGGCGCCTACGCCTCCAGTTACGATCTGGGCGGCCTGTCCCGCTACGGCAAGGACCAGTCGACCCCGGTCGGACCGATCCATTGGTCCTGTTCCGATCTGGCCGGCGCCGGCTACCAGCACGTGGACGGCGCAGTGCGGATGGGCCGCGCGACCGCCGCCCGCATCCTCGCGGCACACACGGCCGACGCCGGTGAGCTCGTCCCTGCTGCCGGCCGGGAGGGCTAGGCATGCGGCGTTATGTTGTTGCCTACACCGCCACGGACAGCGGACGCGAGGCGGTCAACCTCGCGACGGCGCTGGCCCGCCGGCAGGGCGGCAGCCTCGACCTGGTCATGGTGCTGCCCGAATCCTCGCCCTACTCGGGCGCCTATCCGCGGCCCGAATCGGGCTTCGGCGGGATCCTCTCCGACCAGATCCGGCAGTGGCTGGCCGAGGGACTGGACCTGGTTCCCGACGACGTGCCGGCCCGCGCCCATGTTCGCCCGGCCGACTCCAACGCCGAGGGCCTGATTGCCGCGGCCGAGGAATTCGGCGCGGCGCTGATCGTGATCGGTGCCGGGCGCAACAGTGTTTTCCGCCGCTTCAGCGTCGGCACCGTCGCCAGCGGACTGCTCCACGCGTCCACGGTCCCCGTGGCGTTGGCGCCGCGCGGCTACCGGCGCACCGACTCCGTCTCGCGGATCACGGTGGGCATCGGCAACCGGGCTGGGGCGGACGAGGTCATGCAGGTCGCCTTGAACGCCGGCCACCAGCGGGGCCTGGACCTGCGACTGCTCTCGCTGGTGCCGCTGGATTCCTCCGACGCGGACGCGGTATCCCGCGCCGAAACCCACGTGAAGGAACGGCTGGCAGAGGCAGAAGCTGTGCTGCCCGGCCGGGTGACCGCCGGCGTCGCCGAGGGCCGCTCAATCGAAGACGCCATCGACGCGCTGGAGTGGGACGACGGCGAAGTGATGCTGATCGGCTCCAGCCGGCTGGCGCCGCACAACCGCATGTTCCTCGGGGCGACGGCCAGCAAGGTGCTGCGCGCGCTGCCGGTGCCCATGGTGGTGGTCCCGCGCGGCTACCTGGGCGCCCCACAACTTACCGAAGATCCCGGCGAGCCCACGGGGCCTGAAGATTCCGACGGCGCCGGCCGCAAGGAGGCATGACCATGACCACTACCATCACCAAGCCCGGGCGTACCGCGGGCGGACTGAGCCGGAAGGGCCTGAAATCCGGTTCGGTCGGCCTGCTCGGCGCCGTCGTCATCGGCGTCTCCTGCATTGCCCCGGCGTACACGCTGACCGGGGCGCTCGGCCCCACCATCGCCGAGGTCGGCGTGCACCTGCCGGCGATTTTCCTGGTGGGCTTCATTCCGATGCTGCTGGTGGCCCTCGGCTACCGGGAGCTGAACAATGCCATGCCGGATTCCGGCACGTCCTTCACCTGGGCCACCCGTGCCTTCGGTCCCTGGGTGGGCTGGATGGGCGGCTGGGGCCTGATCGCCGCGACGGTGATCGTGCTTTCCAACCTGGCGGCGGTGGCGGTCGACTTCTTCTACCTGATGCTCGCCCAGCTCACCGGCAATGCAGCGCTCGCCGACCTGACCAACAACCTGCCGCTGAACATCGCCACCACCTGGATCTTCATCGGACTGGCCTGCTGGATCTCGTACCGGGGCATGGAAACCACCAAGACCTTCCAGTACGTGCTGGTGGCGTTCCAGGTGGTGGTGCTCGTCTGGTTCGCCGTGGCCGCCTTCGGCCACGTGGCGGGAGGCACCGCGTTCGACGCGCTGGAGATCTCCGCCGACTGGTTCAACCCGTTCGGCGTCGAATCCTTCTCGGCCTTCGCCGCCGGCATCTCGCTGTCCATCTTCATCTTCTGGGGCTGGGACGTCACCCTCACCATGAACGAGGAGACGAAAGACCCGGAAAAGACGCCGGGCCGTGCCGCCGCGGCAACCATCATGGTCATCGTCGTGATCTACATGACCGTGGCACTGGCCGTGCTGGCCTACGCCGGCGTGGGCACCGAGGGCCTGGGCGCCGGCAACCCGGAGAACCAGGAGAGCATCTTCGCCACGCTCGCCGGTCCGGTGATGGGACCGTTCGCCATCCTGATGTCCCTGGCCGTGCTGAGCAGTTCGGCCGCGTCGCTGCAGTCCACCTTCGTCTCGCCCGCCCGGACCATGCTCGCCATGGGCCACTACCGGGCGCTGCCGGCCGGTTACGCCACGATCAGCCCGAGGTACAAGTCGCCCAGCTACGCCACCGTCGCGGCCGCGGTGGCGGCCGGCGGCTTTTACACCGTCACCCGGATCATGTCCGAGAACGCGCTGTGGGACACCATCACCGCGCTGGGCATGATGATCTGCTTCTACTACGGCGTCACCGCCCTGGCGTGCGTCTGGTACTTCCGGGCCGATGCCTTCGCCTCGCTACGCGGCTTCGGGCTCAAGTTCCTGGCGCCGCTGCTGGGAGGGGTCATCCTGCTGGTGATGTTCGTGCAGACGGCCGTGGACTCGATGGATCCTGCCTACGGTTCCGGTTCTTCGATCGGCGGCCTGGGCCTGGTATTTGTGCTCGGCTGCGGCGTGATCCTGCTCGGGGCGGTGCTGATGGTGCTCATGTACCGGCGCAACCCGGAGTTCTTCCGCGGCGCCACCCTGCGCCAGGGAGTGGCAGCCGACGACGTGGCGGACCGCGGCTGACCGAAGAGGACGGCCGTCCTCCGGGAACCGTCGACGGCGGTGCCTCCCCACGCGGGGCGGGGCACCGCCGTCGTGCTTGCCGCAGTGTTGGCGGCGGTACGGCGGGGGCATTAAGGGCCGGGCAGGCGCCGTGGCGGGCAGGCATGGCCTCCGCGCGGGCTTGTGGCTACAGTGGCACACAGCCGACCGGAGGTACCCATGAGCGCAGCGCACGACTACACGCCGGACTCCGTCGCCGACCTCGCCGCACAAAACGGGCTGGCCATCGATCCACGCTCCATCCGGTTCAACGAAGCAGGGCTGGACTACCTGGTGGCCTATGCCACCGCCCATGACGGCAAGAGGTGGGTGCTCAGGATCCCGCGGCGGCCTGACGTCGCATCGAAGATGTCCGACGAGGCCAGCATCCTGAACCTGGTCAAGAACAGGATTTCCGCCGCGGTGCCGGACTGGCGGATCCGGAACCGTGGCCTGATCGCCTACCCCGAACTGCCGGGCGAGCCGGGCCTGACGCTCGAGGACGGGGAGCCCGTCTGGCACTTCGACCGCGAGTCTCCCGCCTACTGCGCGTCGTTGGGACGGCTGATCGCCCAGCTGCAGCGCATCAGCGCGGACGAGGCGCGGCAGGCCGGCATCCCGGCTTTGACGGCTGCCGAGGTCCGTCAAGAGATGCGAACCAACCTGGACAAGGTGAGATCGGAGTTCCGGGTGGCGCCGGACCTGCTGCGACGGTGGGACGCCTGGCTGGGCGACGACAGCTATTGGCCGGACTTCACCGCTTTCAGCCACGGTGAGCTGTACCCGGCCCACCTGCTGCTGGACGAGAACGCCGAGATCCGGTCGGTGCTGGACTGGACGAGCGCCAGGGTGGGGGATCCGGCCCTGGACTTCAGCCTGCACTACATGATGTCCACCCCCGAGGCCTTCGAATTGACCGTGCGGACCTTCCGGGAAGCGGGCGGCCGGGTGCCGCAGCGGCTGGCCGAGCATTGTGCTGAACTGGTTTCGGCCGGTCCGATCAACTACGGGTTGTATGCCATGGCCACCGGCGACCCGGACCTCCAGGCGGCGGCCGCCGCCCAGCTGGATCCGTCCCGGGGCTGACCGGCAACCGCGAAGCTCCGCCCGGGCAGCGGGCGGCGTTTGGCAAGAATAATGGCCGGCGCCCGTTCGCTGACGCCGGCCATTGGATGGTGGGGCCGCTACTTCCGGCGGCCTTTGCCCTTCTTGAGCGGGTTGCCCTTGGCCAGCGGCGGGGCGGTGCAGGCCGATCCCGTCGCTGGGTCTGCCGCCCGGTTTTCGGCGACGGCAGGCTTTTCCCCGCCCGGTGCCGCCGCAGCCGGGGCGCCGGGCATGGCTTCGGCTTGCGCCGTCGGGGCAGCGAGTGCGTAGACCGGCCGCGCATCGGCGTCGGTGCGTGCGGCCTCAAGCTGCAGTCGGGGAGCCGCGGACGGCAGCGCAGCGAAGGCGCTGCCGGCCGCCGGGGACATGGTGCTGCCGGCCGCCGGCCCAGTGGCGCTCCGTGCCAGGCTGCCGGACGCGGCCGGAACCGGCCCGATATCGTCGGCATGCTCGAACAGAACCTCGGTGAACCTGTCGGAGTAGCCCAACCGCTTGACGATCAGCCAGACGGAGGCGCCGACGATGACCATCGTGGCGATCACCGCGATTCCGGTGCCGTAGATACGCAGCAACGCGTTGACGGGGGAGAGGGCGTGGACGGGGGCGGTGTCCAGCAGCCAGACGATGGACCAGAACACGGCCGTACCGGCCAGGGTCAGCAGCGGGAACAGCAAACCGGCGGTACGTACTTTCTGGGTCAGCAGCTGCCGGGTTGCGGTCAACCGTGTAGAAAGCGTATGCAGATCGTGTTTGCCACCTTGCTCAAGAGCCTTCGATGACATCGCCGGTCGTGTTCCTTTCTGAGTCGCTTCGGGTGGACGCTTCACCGCGCAGCAGTTGCTCGGCGAAGCGGGTAAAGAATTGGGCAAAAGCTTCGCGGTCTTCGTCGGACCAATCCGCCAGGATTTCATCGACGACGGCCGCGCCGGCCTTGCCGATGTTCCGGTGCATCCGCCGTCCGGCCGTGGACGCCGTCACCAGGGTGGCCCGGCCGTCGTCCGGATCGGACTGTTTGTCCACCAGCCCTTTGTCCTCCAGGCGGCGGACCTGCGGGGTCATGGTGGATTTGTCCACGCCCTGCTGCGAGGCCAGTTCCGAGACCCGGACGGGGCCGTTGTCGTCGATGTACTCGAGCAAGGCCACGTCGGTGGGCGTCAGGCCAACCTCGCGCGGGTCGAACAGCTGTTTTCGCGTCTCCGCATGGGATGCCCAGCGCACCACTTGAGCCACGGCGTCACGGATCATGACGCCCGGATCGGGCTGTTTGCGGGAGCTGGCGGGCATGCCTCAAGTTTAGCCGTTTCCGTTTGGTTTTGCCAATCAAACCAAACCGGCGCTTTCGGGGGCTGGCCGACACCGGTTCCGGGCGGGGAAGCCGGCCCAGGGAGCGCGCCCGGGAGCCCGGAATACCGCCGGGGCTCACGGTTGAGTTGTCCGCGCCAAGGGTCCGACGACGGGCGGCGGATCGGGCCGCTTTGCGAAGGGTTTGCCCGCTGCCCACCACGCCGTTTCGCAGACCCAGAGCAGCAGGGCCCCGGCGGCGGCTGCGGCCAGCACGGGCGAGAACAACGCGAACGCCGGAGCCAGGACGGCGACCACCGCCCAGTCGCGGCTCCAAGCCAAACAGAGGGCGCCGGTCAGGAGGACAGCCGCGGCCAGGGGCACCAGGCCGGCGCCGGTTGCCGCGAGCACGGCGCCGGCCAGCAGCCCGACGGCACCTGCCCCGACGGACGCCGTCAGCAGCCGGCCGCGGGCACCGGCATACTGAAGGTAAGCCTGGACCGTCACGACCGCCCACATCAGCCGGGCACGCAAGGCCGCCACCCCGGTGTCCAGCAGTGCGCGGCGGAATTCCTCGTCGTAGATGCGGCGCAGTTGCAGCCCCTTCTCGCCCGGCATGCTGGAACACATCGTCGTGCGCTGGTCGTGCAGCAGGGCCGGAGCGGTCTGCCGTCCGTAGCTGGCGATGAGTCCCCACATCCAGGTGGGCACCGACGCCAGGTCGGTGGAATTGTGCTCGAGCCCGGCGGAGAGATCGTGCGCCTCGATCCGGACCACGGGGGAGGTTGTTTCCGCCCGGTAGAAAATCGGCGCCGCGAGCTGGAAGCATCTCTTGGTGCGCTGGACCAGGGGAATGGCCGTCAGCGGTTCGGTGGCGGAGGGGTCCTGGTAAAACGGCATGCGGCCAGTCTTACATCCGGGGCGGACGTTCCGCACGGGTCCTCTGCGGAATGCGCGGCCTGTGAGCCGATACGCGCCGCGGCCGCGGGCCCGCCCGGTGGTACCTTCGCGGCGGCGGTCGTGGCACACTCGTGCCATGAGCCCTGTGAGCCGCAAGCGCAAGCCGAAAAAGCTGAAGAACAGCCGGTTCGGTGGCCGGCAGGGCGGGCCGGCCGGCGATCCGCTGCTGGAGCTCTACCGCGAGTTGGAACGGCCGTTCGCCGACACACTGGACTCGCCCAGCCCCATCGACGCCCATTCCCTGGCCGGTTACCTGCTGGACCTGTGGGACACGGCCGACGCATCCGGCCAACAGCGCCGTCATGAGTTGTTTTACGCCTGGCTGGATTTGGCCGAGGACCGAACCGGCCCCGGGACCGTGCCGATGCTGCGCGCGCTGGCCTTCCTGGTCGATCGTCCGGACATGCGCCGCGACGCCGAAACCCTGGCCGACCGGCTGGTGGCCGACGGGTTCACCGAGCCGGAATGGGCCAAGCATCCGGTGGCCGTGACGGCCCTGCACCGTTATGCGGACGTCTTCGGCGACGAAGCCAACATGCTCTTCGAATTCACCACCGGCACCGAGAAGGTGGGGCTGCTGGCACTGCTGGACGGCAACATCTTCGGCGGCACGGTGATGGAAACCGGGCTCGTGGACGATCCGGCCGCCGCGCTCAAAGACCTGAACGCGGACGCCCAGGAAGCCGGGCTGGTGCTCGACGCGGACGCAGACCTGACCGGCGCCGCGCTGGACGCCTGGGAAGGACTGGATGCCTCGACGGACCTGCCGGAGCACATGGTGGACGAGGACTTCGGTGCGCGCCGCTGGGTGGCCCAGGCGTGGCTGCGGACGATCATCGAGCTCGCGGACGACACCGAGGACGAGAGCGAAGACTGGCTCTCCGACGAGGACTATGCCGAGCTCGACGACGCCGAGGCGGGGGCAGGGGCAGTGGCGGGGACAACTGTGGCGGGCACCGGGGCCGAGGCCGCCGACGCGCCCGCCGCCGGCGCGCTGCCGTCCGGCGGCGGCGAACCAGGGCCTGTCCGGGAAGAAGAACTCGAGGCGCTCCGCCAGGAGGAAATCGAGGAGACGGCCGCCCGCTATGTGCGGGAGACCGGGCGCGATTCGCCCGCCGAACGCGCCATGCTGAACCTGGTTCTCGGCTACGGCTGGGACTACGACGGCGGACGCCTCACCCGGGTGAGCCCGGTCAAGCTGGATCTGATCAGCGAAACCGTGCTGGCCGAAGGGGGACTGGAGCCGGTTGACCCGGGCGAGGTGACCGCCTTCCTGCACCGCTGGGTGGACTGGTGCGCACCGCGGGAGGAACTGTCCGCGCATGCGGCGGCCGTCCTGCACCGGCACCTGGACGGGAGCTAGGAACCTGGCCGCTCCACGGCAGCTGGTGGCCTGCCCCCATCACCCGTTCGGCCCCGTCACCGTTTGGCGGCTGGAACCCGAGCACCGGTCCGGTCAGAAGCGCGCGGCGGCCAGTTGGTCCGGGTCCGCCCGGTAGCCGAGCACCAGGTCGGGATCCAACCGCACGGTCTCACCGTTGGCGATGTAGCCCCGCGGCGTGCCGTGGAGGAGATTCAGCGTGAGCCGCAGGATCGTGCCGTGGGCCACCACGATGATGTTGCGGCCCGGGTAGGTGCGGAGCACTTCCTGCAGGCCGGCGACGCCGCGCGCGGCCACCTTGCGTTCGGGCTCGGCCTGCCGCATGAGCGCGTCGATCTCCGGCCGTTCCAGGCCGCGCAGCACGGTGCCTTCGATTCCGCGGTAGTCGCGCTCCGAGAGGTCCGGCACGGTTTCCGCCAACTCCAGTCCCACCCGGCTGCCGATAAGGCGGGCGGTCTCCATCGCGCGGTGCAACGGCGAGGACACGAGGACGTTCCAATCGCTCTCGGCGAGCCAGCCGCCGGCGTCCAGCGCCTGCCGTCTGCCCACGCTGTTGAGCGGCACATCCGTATGCCCCTGCAGCCGGCCCTCAGCGTTCCAGTCGGTCTGCCCGTGACGTACCAGTGCCAGCACTCTTCCCCTTCTTGCCCGGTGGACGGGACGGCTCCCACAGTGACGTGTCCCCTGATCAACCATAGCCCGGCGGCGGTCCGCGCCGGCCCGGATGAGGCTTCCGGAAGCTGGGGGACTTTCAGGCGCGGTGGACTGAACGGCGCGGGGAGCGCGGGTAACCGCAGGGTAAACGGTTCATGAGAAAGCCCTCATGCGGCTGTCATGTTCGTTTCATCGCGGATGTGTTGACTCATTCCTGACGCACCCAACAACCAAGGAGCAGGCCATGACCATCACAGACTTCCCCGCAGGCACCGCTGGAACAACAGGACTCAAAGCACTCGGCACCCCTGCAGCACCGGCGGCCGGCGCGGCGGCGGAGGTTTTCTCCGTTGCCGCATCGGCCGTCGGTGCGGCCGAGGAGCTTTTCGGCCCGGCGGCCGCTCCGGTGGACCCGCAGCGGCTGCGCCGGGCCAAGAAGGCGTACACCACCCGGTTCCTGGCAGAGCGCCTCTGCCTCGACGCCACCGGCTACCAATTGCTCCAGGCCGCCCCGGCCGCCGGCGACGTGGTGCTGGCCCGGGTGGTCGAGATCGGCAAGCACACCCGCTTGGAGAGCCCGGCCTCACGGCGGCAGGCAATGTTCGTCCGCGACGAGATCCTGGTGGCCTACGGCAACCGGTACGCGCCGGACCAGTTCCTGGCGGTGGTACCCGCCGACCTGTCCGAATGCTCGCTGGTGGCCGGCGGCGGACTGGCGGCGCGGGTGCTGGAACAGCACGCCGGCATCGACAGGGCCACCCGCATCCAGCCCATCGGCCTGCTGGCACGGGACGGGCGCGCGGTCAACCTGGCCGACCTGGCGCCGCACTCGATCGGCGCCGGCACCGCGCTGCCGGGACGGCCGCCGGTCATTGCGGTGCTCGGCACGTCCATGAACTCCGGCAAGTCCACCACGCTTGGCTGCCTGGTCAAGGGCCTGACCGCGGCCGGCCTGCACGTGTCCGCGGGAAAGGCCACCGGCACCGGCGCCGGCAACGACCCGCTGCTGTTCGCCGATGCCGGAGCCGCGAAAGTGCTCGACTTCACCGACTTTGGCTTCCCGACCACCTACCTGCTGGACTACGAGCGCGTGCGCGGCCTGCTCACCAGCCTGATCGACGCGCTGACCACTTCCGAGACCGACGTGGTGGTGGTGGAAATTGCCGACGGCGTCTATCAGGGCGAAACGGCCCGGCTGCTGGCCGACCCGGTCTTCCATGCCGCCGTGGACCACGTGGTGTTTTCCGCGGCCGACGCCCTGGGCGCCACCGCCGGCGTGGCCGTCCTGCGCGACGCCGGCGTCAGCGTGCCCGCCGTCTCCGGCCTGCTGACCGCCTCGCCGCTGGCCGCCCGGGAAGCAGCCGGCGTCATTGATGCCCCGGTGATCAACACCTACGACCTGTGCGACCCGGCGACGGCCCTGCAGCTGCTGCCGGAGCGGAGGTAACAGTGGCGGCCCGGGTGGCCAAGGCCGCGCCGGCCGCACGGAATCGGGCGGACTCACCGCGGGAAGATCCGCCGCCGGCCGACGGGCGGCTGCCTCA
>NZ_JBNHGE010000058.1:0-14775 GCF_059090935.1 Arthrobacter sp. Y3223166
GGGCGCACGCCCAGGCGGCCAGCGCGCCCGGGCGAGGTGCCTCCCGGCGGCCGGCGCCGCCGTCGTAAGGATTGGACTGAGTCCAGATAATTTTCTGGACTCAGTCCAAAAAAGGTGACAGAATCGTTTCATGGTCGAGATGAGGGATCCGGAGGACTTGTTGCGCGAGGCGTCGCTGCGCGTGACCCGTCCGCGGGCGGCGGTGCTGGAAGCAGTCCGCGCGCACCCGCATGCCGACGCCGACACCATCACCGGTGTGGTGCGGGACGAACTCGGCGGCGTCTCCAAGCAGGCCGTCTACGACGTGCTGGCGGCGCTGACGGACGCCCGGCTGCTGCGCCGGATCGAGCCCTCGGGGTCCCCGGCGCGCTATGAGGCCCGGGTCGGCGACAACCACCACCACGTGGTGTGCCGGTCGTGCGGCAATATTGCCGACGTCGACTGCACCGTGGGCGAGGCACCGTGCCTGACGGCGGCCGAGGGCCACGGTTTCGCGATCGACGAAGCCGAGGTCACCTTCTGGGGCACCTGCCCCGCCTGCACTGCCACGAAAGACCTTCAATTGGAAGATCCGACAAGGAGCGATAACTAAATGGCTGATAACACCAAGCCGTTGACAACTGTTGCGGGCGCGCCCGTAGCCGATAACCAGGACAGCCTGACCGCGGGTCCCCGCGGCCCGATGCTGCTGCAGGACGTCTGGTTCCTGGAGAAGATGGCCCACTTCGACCGCGAGGTCATCCCCGAGCGCCGCATGCACGCCAAGGGCTCCGGTGCTTTCGGCACCTTCACGGTGACCAACGACATCACCAAGTACACCAAGGCCAAGATCTTCTCCGAGGTCGGCAAGAAGACCGAACTGTTCGCCCGCTTCTCCACCGTCGCCGGCGAGCGCGGCGCGGCCGACGCCGAGCGTGACATCCGCGGCTTCTCGGTCAAGTTCTACACCGAAGAGGGCAACTGGGACCTGGTGGGCAACAACACCCCGGTGTTCTTCTTCCGCGACCCGCTGAAGTTCCCGGACCTGAACCACGCAGTGAAGCGTGATCCGCGCACCAACCTGCGCAGCGCCGAGAACAACTGGGACTTCTGGACCAACCTGCCCGAGGCCCTGCACCAGGTCACCATCGTCATGTCCGACCGCGGCATCCCGGCGTCCTACCGCCACATGCACGGCTTCGGCTCGCACACCTACAGCTTCATCAACGACGCCGGCGAGCGCTACTGGGTGAAGTTCCACCACCGTACGCAGCAGGGCATCAAGAACCTCACCGACGCCGAGGCCGCCGCGCTGGTCGGCGAGGACCGCGAGTCGCACCAGCGCGACCTGCTCGAGTCCATCGACCGCGGCGACTTCCCGAAGTGGAAGCTCATGGTCCAGATCATGCCCGAGGCCGACGCGGAGACCTACAAGTACCACCCGTTCGACCTGACCAAGGTCTGGTCTAAGAAGGACTACCCGCTGATCGAGGTTGGCGAGTGGGAGTTGAACCGCAACCCGGAGAACTACTTCGCCGACGTCGAGCAGGCTGCCTTCACTCCGGCCAACGTGGTTCCGGGCATCAGCTTCTCGCCGGACCGCATGCTGCAGGGACGTCTGTTCTCCTATGGCGACGCGCAGCGCTACCGCCTGGGTGTCAACCACCACCAGATCCCGGTCAACTACCCGCGCGGCGCCGGGCTGGTCAACTCCTTCCACCGTGACGGTGCCATGCGCGTCGACGGCAACCAGGGCGCGACCCCGGGCATCAATCCCAACGGCTACGGCCGCTGGCAGGAACAGCCGGCCTACCGCGACCCGGCCCAGGCCGTGGGCGCCGTCGCCGACCGGTTCAACTTCCGCGAGGACGACGACAACTACTACGAGCAGCCCGGCATCCTCTTCCGCGAGAAGATGACCGCCGAGCAGCGCCAGGTGTTGTTCGAGAACACCGCTCGTGCCATCGACGGCGCCTCCCAGGCGACCATCGAGCGCCACATCGCCAACTGCACCAAGGCCGACCCGGCCTACGGCGAAGGCGTGCGCAAGGCCATCGAGGCCCTGCAGGCCGGCAAGATCTCCCCGGTCGATGTGAACACCGACTCGGCGTAACACCCCGCCTGACGGCATAAAACTGCCCGGAACCAGCCCTTGCGGCCGGTTCCGGGCAGTTTTTTCGTTTAGTGGATTGCTACTTGTCCAGCAGATGCTCGCGGCCGAACATTTTGGCCGCATCGCGCGCGCTCGGGGTGCCTGCGTCCAGGTCCGCGCCGACCGCCAGCAGCCTGGACACCACGGCGTCCTCGCCCTTGAACAGGGCGCCGGCGATCGGGGACTGGTCGCGGACGTTGCGGATGTCCGGATTGGCGCCCCGGCCCAGCAGCATGCCCACGGTCTCTTCCTGCCCGTGGTAGGCGGCCAGCATCAGCAGGGTGTTGTGGTCGGAATCCAGCGCGTCCACGGGCAGCCCGTGGTCGAGGAATTCCGCGAGCTCGCCGGTCTTGCCCTCGCGGGCCAGGTCCATGGCGAGCGCAACCACGCGTCGGGTCTGTTCTTCATTCAGCGGTATATCGTTCGTCACTCCCCCAGAGTATGCGAGCCCCTGCCGAATCACGACGGCGGAGCGCCCCTTCCGTCCAGCGGCGGCTCCCGCAGGGTGTCACCACGGCGCCGCGCGGACTTCTCAGGCGGCGGCCGCCAGGAAACGTTCCAGGAGCAGGTTGAACGCCGCCGCCGGCTCCCCGGCCTGGTCGGCAACCACCTGCCCGAACCACAGGCCGCACACGCCGGCGGCGAAGAGCGTTCCTTCGGCCGCCGCCGTCTGCTCCCCTGCCCCGCGGGCCCGCAGCCACCCGGTGGCGGCATCGCGCCAGCGAACGAACCCGGGCGGTCGCGCCGGCGGCGCCGGATCGGTGGTGTGCCGGGCGGCCGCCTGCTGGATGGCTACTTCGAAGCCCAGGCGCTGCAGGGCGAGGCTCTGCGGGGTCTGCGAGTGCTCCCACACCTGGAGCAGCAACTGCCGCAGCTCCGGAACCGCCAGGCCGGCCAACTGCTCCGGCGACGGCGCGGAGAGATCGGCCTCGACCCGTTGCACAATCTCCTCGAGCAGCTGTTCCCGGTGCCCGAAGTGATAGACCAGCATGTAGCTGCTGATGCCCAGGGCTTCGGCGAGCGGGCGAAAGGACAGGTCCGCGAGGTTCTTGTCCTGCAGGTAGGCCAGGATGTCCTCGAGCAGCTGCGGCTTGCGCTGCGGGTTCTGCGGTCTGGCCATGCGGTGTGCCCTGCCTCCTTCTGCGTGGGACCTGAAGCGCCCGACGCGGATCGGGGCGCCGGTGGATGCGGCGGCCACCGGCTCGGCTTCAGCATAGTCGTTGCCGGCCCGACACCGGTTCTTCCGCGACATGCCGGGACGCCTCGCGGATAAAGGGCCGCCGGCTCCCATACTGGGCGAAAGGGCAGAAACGCGGAATCAGACCGGCCGGCGGCCGGCAGTGAAGCGGGCGAGGATGGCGATGGTGGCTCCAGTACAGTCCCTGCTGCAGCGGTGCGGCGGCCGCTTCCGGACCTGGCTCCACCGCCCGGAACCGGGAAGCCCACGAGGACCGGATGCTTGTCTCCCGGATCCTTACCAGGCGCTGCTCAGCTGCCTGCGTTCCACCTATCCCGAAGCCCGCCTCAGCACGCCCGGCGACGACAAGGTCCGCGTGGAACTTCCCGGCGGCGACGTCCTGCGCTTCTACCTCAAGCGCTAGCACACCGCGCGCCGGTGCGGCGCCGGGTCGGGCGGGCTCCCCGCGCGGAACCGGGTACCCGGTTCCGCGGATCAGTGCTGCGAGATCTTCACCATTTCTTCGCGCGGGACCACCTTGACGCGCTCGCGCTCGACGGCGGGAACATCGCCGTCGTTGTTTTCGGGGACGAAGGAGGCCCCGAGCTCACGCTCATGGGCATCCAGCTTCAGCCAGCCTTCCCACGTGGTGTAGGCGACGCCTCGCTCCTCGAGCAGCTTGATGATCGCATCCTCGGCGGGATCGGAGGCAGCGGGCAGGTCCAGCCGGTCCTCGAGCAGGAAGCCGATGGTCTCCAGCGCATCGCCCTTGGTGTGGCCGATCAGGCCCACCGGCCCGCGCTTGATCCAGCCGGTGGCATAGATGCCCGGCACCGGGTTGCCGTCCTCGTCCAGCACACGCCCGCCCTCGTTCGGGATGACGCCGCGGCGGGCATCGTAGCCGACCTCGGGCAGCTCGGAGCCGAAGTAACCGATGGCCCGGTAGACGGCCTGGACCGGGTATTCGACGATTTCGCCGGTGCCGCGGACGTTGCCGGTGCCGTCCAGCTCGTTGCGCTCGAATTTGATCGCCGCCACGTTCCCGGCGCCGTCGCCGCTGCCTTCCACGATTTCCACGGGCGTGTGCAGGAAGTGCAGGTGCAGGCGGCGGGAAGCGCCGGTGTCCTGTTCTTCCACCAGCCAGTTGGTCAGGGTGTTGACCATCGTCTTGGTCTGGTTGTTGGAGCGGATCGCCTCGTCGGAGCCCTCGTCGAAGTCGAAGTCCTCCGGGTAGAGCACGATGTCCACGTCGCGCGAATGCGAAAGCTCGCGCAGCTCCAGCGGGGTGAACTTCACCTGCGCCGGACCGCGCCGGCCGAAGACGTGCACATCGGTGACGGGAGAGTTCTTCAGGCCGCGGTACACGTTGTCCGGGATCTCGGTGCTGAGCAGGTCGTCGGCGTGCTTGGAGAGCATGCGGGCCACGTCCAGCGCCACGTTGCCGTTGCCGATGACCGCGATCTCCTTGGCCTCCAGCGGCCAGTCGCGGGGCACGTCCGGATGCCCGTCGTACCAGGACACGAAGTCTGCCGCGCCGAAGGATCCTTCGAGCTCAACGCCGGGGATGTCCAGCTCGGCATCCTGGATGGCGCCCGTCGCGAAGATCACCGCGTCGTAGAAGTGCCGGAAGTCGCTCAGGGTCAGGTCCCGGCCGTAGTCGACATTGCCCAGGAAGCGGATGTCGCCGCGGTCCAGCACCTTGTGCAGGGCGTTGACGATGCCCTTGATCCGCGGGTGGTCGGGGGCCACGCCGTAGCGGATCAACCCGTAGGGCGCGGGGTAGCGGTCGAAGAGGTCGATGCTGACCTCGAAATCCCGCTCCGCCTTGGTGAGGATGTCGGCGGCGTAAACGCCGGCTGGTCCGGCGCCGACGATAGCCACCCTCAGGGGACGCTGGGTGATGGCCTCGGCAGAGTTAGACACGGGCAGTCCTTCTTCTTCGGGAATCCTCCTGCGCAATAAGCGCACAGTTTCCTATTCTAAATGCCCGCCGGTTTCCCTCCTAACAGTGTGCCGCGTATCTCACTGGCGCCCGGGCGCCGGCGGTGCGTCGCCGGGCCAGGGACCGGTGCGGCTCCTCAGGCTTGCCGCATCGTCCGGCCCTCAGCCGGCGGCTCCCAGCCGGTTCGGACCGAACAGCGGCGAGCCGTCGTCCGACTCGATCGACGCCAGCAGCTCCTCGATGGGCGCCCCGGAGTAATAGGTCAGGTGGCGCGCCCCGGTGCCGGCCGGGAAGAAGGCCCTGAACTCCCCCCGCTCGCTGGTGCCGGTGAGGGTGACGGGGTAGGCCTGGTCGGGGTCCTCGACCCGGCAACCGTATCGGTCGGTGTAGGGCAGGAAACCATCCCCGGCGTCCGCTGCCTCCAGGAACCGGTTGGCCCGGCCGCTGAGGAACAACAGGCAACGTGTAAGTATGTCCGGGTCCTCGGTGCGCACGTAGGACCTTTTCCGGTCCGCGTTGTCGTGCGGCATTTCAAAGTCCAGGATGTACCCGTCGGCGGTCGCGCTGACGGTCGTGCGCTCTCCGGCCGCGTTCATGATCGCCCACTGATCGTCACGGATCAGCGGTTCGGCTATGGCGGCGTACTGTGCGGCCTTGTCCATCCGTTCGGGCGGCAGTTCCGCCAGCCGGCCCGGCAGCCCTTGGAGAACGTGGCCTGGCCTGCCCGGCCCGAACAGCGGGGCACCGTCCGCCGCGACGAGTGACACCACGAGGGACTCCAGCGGAAGCGCAGCATACCGGGTGAAGATCCGCGCGTCGCGTGCCACCGGAAAGCCGGCGGTGACGGTGCCGCCGGGTCCCGTACGTTCGAGCACGGCGGGCGACTTGTGCGGCTTGGTGCGAAGCGTCCAGCCGCCGGCGTCATCCATCCCCTGGTCGGAGAGAGCCAGAAAGCGCAGGCCGCGGCGTTTGCGCTGCCAGAACGCGGCCCGGAACAACAGGCAGCGCAGCAGGGCCTCCGGGTCCGTGGTCCGGACGTATTCCGGCTTCCCGGGCCAGTAAGGCGCGATGATGTCCCGAAAGACGAAGCCGTCGGCCTCGGCCGCGATGGACATCCGGACGCCGTAGTCGTTCCGCACGGTCCAGGCGCCGTCCTCCAGCGAACTGCGGCCCCCGAACCACTCTGCAGCCGTCGTCAGCAGGGCTTCGTCCAACTGCCCCAGGTGGGCGGCCATGTCAGAAGTCCGAGGCGCGGAGCAGCGCTTCCGGGCCGGCGGGGTCCACCACCATCGACAGTTCGGGCCTCTGGCGCAGCATGTCGATCGCCCAGGTTGCCGGCACTTCCCTGAACCGCGCCGCCGGCCGGAAAGCGGCAACTTCCGGCCCGGAGGAGAATACGGGAAGAATCGGCCCGCCGTCCTGGCCCTTGAGCAGGATCGGGCCCCCGTCGGAGCCACCCTCGCCGGAACGGTCAACCGCCAGAACAACGGCGCCGGGCCGCTTGAGCTGTTCGGCGACGGCGTCGGTGCCGCCCTGGCTTGCCACGGCCCGCTTCAGGCCGACATTGGCCAGGCTCCCGGCCGCGAAGCTGATTTCCGGACGACCGAGGGCGCAGGCGGGGCCGGCGGGATTGATGTAGAGGTAGGCAATGTCCCGGTGGCCGTCGACGAACTTCACCAGTTCCTCGCCGGGCTGGACCCAGGACACCGGCGCCCCCGGCCGGCCCGTGGAGGCCCGGAATTCGGCCAGCTTCTCCTGCGAGGTGAAGGCGAGCACGGACGGCGAACCGTGGACTTCGACGACGCTGATGCCCGGGCGGCCGGGATTATCTGTGGCATCGAGCAACACTTCGCTGCCGATCAGGTGGCGCAACACATTGACGGCCGCCGCCTTCCCCGGATTCTCGCTGAATCTCGCCACGGCGTCGGCGACCAAGCGGTTGTCCAGCCCGCGCCGGCCGGCCTGTTCCTGTCCGGCCGCTGATGCGGGCCCCTGGTCGGCCGGTTCTCCCAGACCGAAATCAGGCGCGGGCTGGTCGAAATTGAAGTAGGTGTCCAGGGAGTATTTCGGCTCCGGCCAGTCCCGTGCAGAGAGGTTCACGGCTGCCGAGCGCCAGGATTCTCCGTTCTCCCCCGCGCTGAGGCTGCGCAGTTCGACGGCGGCGTCGAAGGGCGCGGTGCCGGGCTGCAGGGCGCCGGCATTGGCCGCTGCCATGCCGGCGCGGTCTTGGGTGATGCGCATGAGCATGGCGCCGGCGGATGGTTTCAGCTCCAGCACCATCCGGTCCCAGCCGGGCTCGGAATTGACGGCCTGCAGCATCCAGCCGGCGAGTATCTCGGCCAACTGCTGTTGGCGGAGCAGCACAGGCGTCTGTTCGGACATGGAATGGGTTCCTTCTTCCGGGAGGGTGCGGGGGAGCTACTGGGCGGGGTCCTGGAACGGGGCCCGTTCACTGCCAAGCACCAGCTCTTCGGTCGCCGGGTCCAGATACGGCACGTCCAAACCGTTGCTTTCAAGGAGGTCGCGCATCCAGCCGGGAACCCGTTCCTGTTCGCGCGGAAACAGGGCCAGCTCGGCCTGGACCCCAGCGGGAGGTACCGGCATCTGGAGGGCGCCCGGGGCGGGATCCAACGGCTCCGTGTCGAACCGTTCGAACCGCGGCTCTTCGTCCGGGACCAGGGTCAGCCGGGCGGCGAACCATGTGCCCTTGCCTTTGGTGTAGCTGGCGGCTTTGTCCGACTTTAACGCCCTGCGGTCCAGCGGCACGGCCTCGGAGAAGTCAATGCTGACCCAGGCGCCTTCAGCGGTTTGTGCCATCTCCGTCCAGGAGACGGTTGCACCGTAGATCTCGAACTCCAGCCGGATCTCCCGATAGGTCCGGAACCGCGAAGAGGCCGCGGTTGCCATGGCCGACAAAAACTCGTCGGAGAGCAGCTGTGATGTCACGAGGAGTACATTCCTTAGTTTTCGAAGTCGAAGCGCCGGGTTTGGCCGTTAACCGTTACCTTGAGTTCCACCATATGTGGAACACGGTTTCCCCCACCAGCATCGTAGATCGGGCGGACGTCCCACGTGACCGAGGGCTTGCTGCCCCCGGGAGGCACGTCGCGGAGCCGGTCGCGGATCCAAAGCTCGGTGTCATACCAGGTGTCGGCGGCCCCCGTCAGCCGCAACCGCTCGATGGGCGTCAGGGCGCCCAGGCCGAGGTTCCGGTTTTGGATGTTCAGCTGGGGAATCAGGTTGATCTTCTCCCCCGGTCCGCCGAACATGGCCGCGAGGAGGTGGCCGCCGTCGTAGTCGCCGCCGCCGTGACCGCCCACGTGGGTCTGGTTGCCGGGATGCCGCCAGGTGTCGGCCTGCTCCTTGGGAAAGTACTCGAGGTCGTGGGCGTGCAGTGCCGTGGGGCGCCCGAACCCGTCGGTGTGGACCACGATGTTGCCGTCGATGTGGTACCGGACGTTGGGCCGCGGGTTGTTCAGTTCGGGATTCCAGTTGCCCTTGGATCCGCTGGGAGCCTCGATCTGCTGGATGTGGCCGGCGGAGTTCGTGTAAAACTTGCCGCGGCCCTCCACCTCGTAGACGGTCGTGGGTTTTAGCGTGATGCCCTGCTCTTCGACCGCGTCAATGACTGATTTCCGTGCGGACAAGTCGAGGTCGTGCTTGGCCAGCAGGTCCACCGGGTCGCCGGCGTTGCGCGCCCACGGCGGGTCGAACCGGCGCGGCCCGGTCTCGTGGAGGCCTTCCCTTCGGATCAGTTCGTCGACGCCGATGGCTTTGGGATCGGGGCCCTGGGTGGTGTCGAGGAACCGCAGCTGGGTTCCGCCGCCCGGGCGCCCGAAAGCCGGGGCGATTTCGGAGACCTCGACCTCGACGCCCTCGGGCAGGCGGCCAAGCTCGAAGTGGTGCAGCTCCTTGCCGAGGGTATCGACCGGCAGGCCGCGCATGTGCCACGGGGTTCCCTCGATGGCCAGGTAGGCTCCGCCGTTGGGGCCGATCCGGTCCAGCTGGACATTCCCAAAGTCGGACTGCAGCTCGTCGTACGACGAGTACGTCCGGATGGTTCCTTCGACCGCCCCGGCGTTGTCCGGATAGGCCGCCCGGTACTCGTCCGGCCGGAACTCGTCCAACTCGCTGTACCGGTTCGCGTACTCGGCTCTATCCAAGGGGTTCCCGAGCTCGTCGGTGCCGTAGGCGGGCTGGGAGCGGTCCACGATGGCGTCGAGGTCGCTGTTGATGTCCACGCGGCCGTGCTGGTCCTTAGGCAGGTCCGCCCAGTCCGGCATCTCCACGTCCTGGTAGAGGTCATCGGCCCGGTGCTGGCCATATCTGGCGTGTGCCTCCGGGTTCTGGATCGCGTCGGGCACAGCGGTGCCGTACTGCGGTTCCTGCGGATGGCGGAAGCTGTCGTCGACCCGCTGTCCGTTCACGTCATAGCCGTTGACGCCGTCGCCGGACCCCGCAGCGGCCGCCTTGTGTGTGGCGGGATCGGGTTCCGGGGCCCTTGAGCCCGAAGCATCGGCTCCGGCGTCGGGAGTGCGTGCCGGCGCCTCCGCGTCGGGAGTGCGTGCCGGCGCCTCCGCGTCGGGGGTGCGCGCCGGCGCCTCCGCGTCGGGGGTGCGCGCCGGCGCCTCCGCGTCGGGAGTGCGTGCCGGCGCCGACTTGGCCTCCGGCGTCTCAATCCGCTGGCCGTACTGCGGAGGGCCGGGACGTTCCGGCACGGTGTAGCCGCCGGTGCGCGACGACGGTCTGGGTCCGTCCGCGTCAAAGTTCATGATCGTGTTGGCGTTCCGGCCGGACGGCGTCTCCACATCGAAGCGGTGCCCGGTAGTGTAACCGCCGCCCGCGGTAGCCAGGCGCGGGCCGCCCAGCGCGTTCGCCAGGTTGTCCGTGCCGGTGCGCAGCGACGTCGTGAAGTTGTCCGCGCCGGCGCGCAGGCCCGAGGCGGCGTGGCGCAGCCCGTCGGTGAAAGCGTGGCCGGCGGTGCTGACGTAGGGGCGGACCGTGCCGGTGACCGTCTTGAAGCCGCTGGTCGTGACATCGATGGCAGTGAACTTGAAGTTGGTGGAGAAATCGATGGCGCGGGTGGTCAGGCCCGCGGTCTTGGACAGGCCGGAGAAGTCCAGCACCTTGGCCGCTGCCCCGCCGGCCCGACTGACCGCGGTGACCTTGTTGGCCACGCCGCCGGCCTTGGCCACGGCGCCGCCGCCGGCGGTCAGGAGGATGGCGGAGAGATCGAACGCCGTCGCGCCGGCGGCGTAGGCCGGGTCGCGCTGCCAGTCGTCCCAGTGGATGGCCGCCTTGCCGACGGCCAGCAGTTCCTCGCCTGCCTTTTTGACCGTGCCCGGGCCGCCGATCGACTCGGCCACGAGCGCGGAGATCGGGCTGGAGACGATGGCCACGTTCAGGGCGATCTGGCCGATGCCCTTCCAGGTGGCGGCGAAGGTCTCGCCGTCGGTGAAGTTGACCATGTTCCACAGGCCGGTCACCGTGCCGGTGATCCCGCTCCAGACGCCCTTGCCGAAGGACACCATGCCGTCCCAGGCGTCCGCGTACCACGGCTTGTCCCACTCCGTCGGCTTGCCCCAGGGAATGTGCCCCTCGCCGGTCGCCGAATCAAGCTGTTCTGCCGAGTAGCCGTAGGCCTGCTGGCCGGTGCCGGGGCCGTCCTGCGTGGTTTCGACCAGGGTGATGCCGCCGTAGAGCGCGGCAATCGCGTTGGCGCAGGTTCGCTCGGCCGCCATGTGCTCGGCCGCCAGCGCATTGGCGTCCCTGAGGATCCGGTTGTCGTCGTTAACCAGGTCCTCGTCCTTGCGCCAATCGCTGCCTTCGTTGGCGATCTGCGCCCGCACGCCGTGCCAGCGGGCCAGCAGCGCGTCGTAGCGCGCTGTGAAGGTGTCCGCCCAGTCGGCGAACGCCTCGATGGCCGACTTGATGGCCGCGGTGTCGGACTTGAGGTCCTCGGTGGTGGTCCTGATCGGTTTGACCGCGACGTAGACCTGCGGGGCCTCCGGTGACTTATAGACCGCTTCCAGCCCGCTCCAGTCGCTCTCGATCAGTTCGACGGCGTCGTCAATGTCTTCGGCCTTGTCGTCCAGCGCCTTGGCGTGGGTGCGCAGCAGTTCCGCGTCGGGCCGCTGCGGGTATTCCTCGGCGTAGGGATCCCAGGCCGTCATTGCTTCCCCTTATTCGGTGCGTGAGACTTGATGTTTGTGAAAGTGGCGGGACCGGTCGATCAGAGCGCCAGCGGAGAGGGTCCGTGCGGCCGGTGCGGCCGCGAGGCGTCTCCCTCCTCGGGCAGCGTCCCGATCAGGTTTTGGGCATCCGACGCCATCTGCGCGTCCCCCATGACGTAGGAATTCACCGCGTCCATGGTGCCCTGGAAGGTGGTCTGCAGCCGTCCGGCAACACTGTTCAGGCCCGGTTGGACGGTCTTCTCCGCCCAGCCGTTGAGCGCGTCCATCACCGGGCCGGACTTGGCGGCAGCGACGATATCGCTGACGGCGGTACCCAGGGCCGGGAAATCCTTCTCAAAGCTGTCGGCCCGCCCGCTGGCGGTGGTGACGATTGTTTGGACTTTGGTGGGTTCGATGTCCCAGCCGTCGAGTGCCACTGCTGTTTGCCTTTCGTGCCGGACCTTGGCGGACTGGTGCGATCTGGATGCTGCCGGTCTAGATGTTGGCGATCTTCGCGCCGGCCGTCTTGATGGTGTTGCCGGCGGTGCTCTTGGCATCCTCCAGCAGCTTGTGCACGTCCGCCATGATGCCCGCGAACGCGAAGCCCGCGTCTGCCCAGGCCTGCTCCACCCGGTCGTACTGCTCTGCGATGTCGGTGGCCTGGAACTTGGCCTGCAGGTCCGCGGCGTCTTTCTTGCGGGTTTCCACCAGCGCGTTAAGCTTCTTCTTCACCCGGTCCAGGTTGTCCTGGGCCTGCGATGCTCCGCCGTCGGAGAAGGCGAATGAATTCTGGTCTGCCATAATGTTTCCTTCCTCATGCCCGGCCTCGGCCGGAAAAAGATCGTCTGTGGGTCATTGCCGCTTGAGGGGCGGGAGCCTGCCTGCTTCCGGTGCAGGCTAGCCGCGGTTGCGGAAGACGGCGTCGTCCCAGGCCGCCTTGCCCTCGGTGGCATCGGCGTCGTCGGCCTGCTGCTGCTCGCCCAACTGCATGGTGGTGTTGACCTCGGACTGGCCCTGCTGAATGGAAACCAGCGATTTCTGCAGCCCGGACGCCACCATGTTCGCCCGGCCCATGATGCCCTTGAACTTCTCCCAAAAGTCGCCGGCGGTGTTGCCGCGCATGGGCTCGGGAACTGCCTCAAGCTCCTTCATCAGCGCCTGGAGTTCGGTATCGGCCGCCGCGCTGGCCTTCCCGGCGTCGACAAACGCGCTCTTTTCCATCTTGATGAACTGGTTGCCGCTCATTGCTCCACCTCCGTGCCCCGTCACGGGGCTGTAGCTGCCGCTTCCGCCGGCGGACGCCTGCTGCGTCCGCGGTGCGCCGGGTTGCCGCCCGGCCGGTTGTCTTCGAGCGGTTCCCCGCCTTTACCATAGAACGCGCTGGCTCGCACCGCGTCAATCGACGTTAATGGGTACATCTCCCCATCCTGAGCGGGACACGCGGGAATTTATCCATCGTTTGGAGCGATAAGCTCGGTAGGCGACGCACCGCTTGGGAGGAGAGATGTGGCTCACGATTACGACAACCAGCTCATTGAGTCAGTGGCTGTCCGGCGTGCCCGGCTGACCACGGCGCTGCTGTACGGCGCGAACCCGCTCCAGCGGCGCTGGAAGTCCAGCGTGCGCACCTTCTTCTTCAGCATCGCCATGGCGGCTGTCATCGCAGCCGTCTGCGTGGGCTATTCGTTCGTGACCAACCTGCTGGAAGACCTGCGGCAGGAACGGCAGCAGCGGACGCAGTCCGCCGTCGTCCTCCACCTCGGCGGCCATCCGGCGGACGACGACGGCGCCCGCCTGCCGCCCGTCCCCCACCGAGGAGCCGCTTGAGCATGGCCGAAACCTTTACCCGCGTGACCGTGGCCGGGCCGCAGCGCCATGTGGACGTCCTGCTCCCGTCGCAAACGCCCGTCGGCCTGCTGCTGCCGCAGGTCCTGGACCTGCTCGATGACCAGCCGGCCGCCGCCGTCGCCGTGAAAACGCTGATCACCCCCGCCGGCGATCCGGTCCGCGAGGACGCGTCGCTGACCGACGCGGGCATTGCCGACGGCGCCATGCTCCGGCTGGTGAATGTCTCCGAGGCCCCGCCTGCACCGGTGGTGTACGACATCACCGACGCCGTGGTGGAACAGACCGAGGACATCGGCGGCCGCTGGACCGAGCGGGTCCGCCGCGGGACGGGCGCCGTCTTCGCCGCCGTCGGACTGTACCTGGGCGTGCACCTGCTGCTCGAGGGCGCCGCCACCGCCATGGCCGCCGCCGTCTTCTTCGCGCTGGCCGCGGTGCTGCTGGGCGCCGGCATCTACCTGGGCCGGGCGACCGCCACGGTGCTGGGCCCGCTGCTGGTGGGCACCGGCTGGCTGCTGGCCGTGGGCGGCGTGCTGCGTCTGCCCGCCGATCACGGGACGCACGTGCTGCTGGCCGCCGCGGCGAGCGCCGTGGCACTGGTCGGTGCCGGTTTGATCTCGCAGCGTCCGCGGGCGCTGATGTCTGCCGCGGGCCTGCTCGCCCTGCTCACCGTTTTCTGGGCTGCCTCGCTGGCTCTCTTCGGCGCCCCGGTGCTGGCCGCCGGCGTGGCCGCGCTGCTCAGCTGCGCGACCCTCGGCCTGCTGCCGCAGATCGCCCTCTCCGCGTCCGGACTGGCCACGCTGGACGACCGGCGGGCCAAGGGCGGCCGCATCGGCCGCACCGACGTCCACGTGGCCATCGGCTCGGCGCACCGCGGCCTCAGCTTCGGCACCGCGCTGGCGGCGCTCTCGGTGGCCGCCGGACTGTGGATCCTGGGAACCGACACCGAGCGGCAGGCCTGGACGATGCCGCTGATCGGTTGTCTGGCCCTGGCCACCGGGCTGCGGGCGCGCGCCTTTCCGCTGGCCACCGACCGGATCGCGCTGTACCTGGCGGCCGCCGTCGGCACGCTGGCCCTGGCGCGCTCGGTGCTGGCCTTCTCTCCGGGGCACGGCTGGTTCGTGGCGGCCGGCCTGCTGGTGCTGGCCATCGCCGTGGTGATCTCGCTGACCGTCACGCTGGCCGACCATTCCGCCGCGAAACTGCGCCTGCTGGCCAACCGGTTGGAGACGCTGGCCATCCTGGCCGCCGTCCCGCTGGTCATCGGCTTGTTCGGCGTCTTCGCCTCGCTGCTGACCACCTTCGACTGAGACAGGTTGGAACCGATTCCATGGAACCGATGTCGCGCAGGGACCTGTTCGCCCGGGAGAATACCGCCACCGGGCACGTCCCGGCAGGCCCGCCCCGGCAGGCTTCCGTGCCCCCGGCCGCCCCGTCCGGTGCGGGCTTGCCCGGCCGGACACAGGTGGCCGACCCGTGGAGCACGCCGGCTCCGGCCGCCGGACCC
>NZ_JBNHGE010000059.1:0-13195 GCF_059090935.1 Arthrobacter sp. Y3223166
CGCCCCGGCTTCCGGCCGGCGCCGCGCCCGGGCTTTCCGCCGTCGCCTCGCCCCGTTGTGCCACCGCGGGGATCGGGACGAGACCCGCCCTTTCCGCTGCGGGTTTCGCTCGCGCGGCCCTGGTGGCCGGACCCGGGCTGGCGCCGCTCGCCGACGGGAGCCTCGTCGTCGAGCCGCAGCGTCAGGGAGATGCGCTTGCGCTCCGGATCGGCTTCGAGAACCTTGACCTTCACGACCTGGCCGGACTTGACCACGTCATGGGGATCGGAGACGTACTTGTTCGACATGGCGGAGATGTGGACCAGCCCATCCTGATGGACGCCGACGTCGACGAAGGCTCCGAACGCGGCGACGTTGGTTACGGTGCCTTCCAGCACCATGCCCGGCATCAGGTCGGAAATCTTTTCCACGCCCTCGGTGAAGGAGGCGGTGGTGAAGCTCGGGCGAGGGTCGCGCCCCGGCTTTTCCAGTTCGGTGATGATGTCCACTACCGTCGGAAGGCCAAAGTGCTCGTCGACGAACTGCTGCGGGTCCAGCACAGCCAGGGACTGGGCGCCCCGCCCCGCCCCCGTCGCGGTTGTGCCGGCGGCGGCAAGGATTTTCCGTGCCACGCCGTACGCCTCCGGGTGCACGCTGGAGGCATCGAGCGGCTCGGCACCACCGGTGATGCGAAGGAATCCGGCGCACTGTTCGAATGCCTTCCCGCCCAGCCTCGGGACCTTCTTCAGCTCCGAGCGCTTGGCGAAGGGGCCGTTGGCATTGCGGTAGGCCACGATATTCTCGCTCAGCTGCGTACCGAGGCCGGCCACGCGGGAGAGGAGCGACGGGGAGGCGGTGTTCAGGTCCACCCCGACCGCGTTGACGCAGTCTTCGACCACCGCGTCCAGGGACCGCTCCAGCTTGCTGGCCGTGACGTCGTGTTGGTATTGCCCCACCCCGATGGACTTCGGGTCGATCTTGACCAGCTCGGCCAGCGGGTCCTGCAGCCGGCGGGCGATCGAGACAGCGCCGCGCAGCGAGACATCCAGTTCGGGCAGCTCCGCCGAGGCCAACGCCGAGGCCGAGTAGACCGACGCCCCTGCCTCCGAAACCACCAGCTTCTGCAGTTTGCGGGTGGGCTCCATCAGTTTGATCAGCTCGGTGGCCAGCTTGTCGGTTTCCCGCGAAGCGGTCCCGTTGCCGATGGCGACGAGTTCGACGGCGTGCTGATCCGCGAGCCTGGCCAAGGCTGCGAGCGAGTCGTCCCACTTCCTGGCCGGAGCATGCGGATAGATGGTATCGGTGGCCACCACCTTGCCGGTTCCGTCGACGACCGCGACCTTCACTCCCGTGCGCAGCCCAGGGTCCAGCCCCAACGTGGCCCGGTTGCCGGCCGGTGCGGCCAGCAGCACGTCCCGCAGATTGGCGGCGAAGACCCGTACTGCTTCGTCTTCGGCTGCCGTGAACAGGCGGACGCGGAGGTCGATGGCCAGCTTGACCAGGATCCGCCGCCAGCCCAGCTGCGCCGTTTGCAAGAGCCAGCGGTCGGCCGGCCGCCCGCGGTCAGCCACGCCCATCCGTGATGCCACGGCGTTCTCAAACCGGCCGCGCGCCTCGGCGAAGTCCTCCGGATGAGCCGGATTGCCTTCGCTGATATCAAGGTTCAGCACGCCTTCCTTCTCGCCCCGCAGCAGTGCCAGCACCCGGTGCGACGGCAGGCCGGCAGGGTCCTGGGCGAAGTCGAAGTAGTCGGCGAACTTCTGGCCGGCTTCCGACTGGCCCTCGCGGACCTCGGCCCGCACCAGGCCCTGCTGCCACAGCCGCTCGCGCAGCTCGGAGACCAGGTCGGCGTCCTGGCTGACCCGCTCCACCAGAATCGCCCGGGCGCCGGCCAGGGCGTCGGATGGCTCGTTGATGGCGTGCCCGGCATTGAGGAACCCTTGCGCCGCTGCCAGCGGATCCTGGGACGGGTCGGCCACGAGGCCATCGGCGAGCGGCTCCAGTCCTGCTTCCCGGGCGATCTGCGCCTTCGTCCGCCGCTTGGACTTGTACGGAAGGTAGATGTCCTCCAGCCGTGCCTTCGTCTCGGCTCCGTTGACTGCCGCCTCCAGCTCGACGGTCAGTTTGCCCTGCGCGGCGATGGCCTCCAGCACGGCACGACGGCGGTCTTCCAGTTCCCGCAGGTAGCGCAGCCGCTCCTCGAGATCACGCAGCTGCGCGTCATCAAGCGTGCCGGTGGCCTCTTTACGGTACCGGGCGATGAACGGGACGGTGGCACCGCCGTCGAGCATTTCCACCGCGGCCTTGACCTGCCAGGCTTGGACGCCGAGCTCCCGGGCGAGCTGGGCATGGATCCGGGCACTGAGCGCGGCCGGGTCGAGAGGCGGCAGGTTTGCAACGGAGGCGGGCGGGGCAGGCGCGGATGATTCGGTCACCGATCCATTGTGCCGTATTCGAGGCTTGGCCTAGGCGCCGGGATAGTAAAAGGCGTAGTCATCATAGGGGTCGCGCCAGCTGGACTCGTCACGGTGAATGCGCCGGACCTCGCTGCCGGGAACCCAGGCGGTACGGGCGGATCCGTGCGCATCCATCCACTTCACCTGCACGCTGGTCCGGTCCCAGGAGATGGCCTTGGCGTCGAACGTCTTCCCCTCATGCCGCACGCGGACATACGGTTCGCGGCCGTAGGGCTCACGAGTGGCCCCGGGCGGGCGGCCTTCGGCGCGGGGGCCGGGTTCGCCGCGATCCCGGGCGTACCTGCGGGCGGTCATGACGTCTACTTTGTTCATGCGGAAAGCCTGCCATCCGGCCCGGACGGTACGGGCGGCAACTGTCTCGATCCGGGGTCGCCGGCGGCTTCAGTAGCCGTAGCCGCCCGATTCCTTGGCATTTTCGGCTGCGGCTTCCCCCTGCACATCCTTGGAATCGGGGCCGGACGTTTCCATCGGCTTCTCGGATTCCGTGCTGTTGTCGTTGCCCGCCCCGGGATCTGCGGGAGCTGTTGCTTCCTCTTCCCCGGAATCGGAATATTCGTTGCCGCTGCTCATCATGGATTCCTCCCGCTAGGGGCGGCGGACCCGGTTTGCGCAGTCCGCACTGTGCCCGATGCCAATCAGAGTAGGCTGATGCTCAGTATGCTGTCTATGGCGGGGTCGAAGTTCGGATGGCTTGCCGGCTGACTGACAGAGATGCCGGAAGCGGTGCGCAGCGGGGCAGCGTCACGGGGGAGGAGTCGGCGGGCATGCGGGATGTTGGCACGGCGGCCGGTCGTGGTCTGGCCTTTGTTTTCTCGGCGCTCAAGAGGCTGCGGCCGGCCCGGCCCATCCATCCGATCGGGCTCCATCTGGAAGGGCGGCTGGAGAGATCGGGGAACTCCCTCGCCAGTGGCATTTCCTGGCTGGACGAAGCGGGGAACAACGACGTCGAGGCCCGGCTGTCGAGGTCAGCGGGCCTGCCGTCGCGGCTCCCCGACATTATCGGGCTCGCGCTGCGGGTCACCGCGGAGGACGGACAGGCCGACATCCTGCTGGCTTCCAGCGGTACCTCCCGGGCCGGCAGGTACCTGCTCCAGCCTCGACGGGACGTTCGTGCTGCGGCGCTGACCACGGTGATGCCCTACCGAGGGGCACACGGCCCGGTCCAGCTCGCAGCCCGCACAATCCGGCCGAACGTGCCGCTTCCGGCTGATCCGGCGGGATTCCGACGGGCGCTGGGCAGCGAGGACTGGGTGCTCTCGCTGTCCCACGCGCAGCCGTGGGGCCCGTGGCGCCGGTTTGGTACCCTCACGCTGCGGCTTGCGCAGGGCGGGGGAGACACCGGCCTGCGTTTCGATCCGATCGTGCACCGGCTTCCAAACGCGGATACCTACCGTTGGATCGAGAAGCTGCGCGCGCCGTCCTACGCGGTGTCGCGCCGGTCGCGCCCCCGGGGATAGGGGATAGGCGGACCGGCTTCGGGCGGAACCTCAAACCCCCGGCAGGTCCGCAATCCAGTTCCTCACCATCCGTGCGGCTGTTTCTCCGGCCTCCGCGGGCCACCAATGGCCTGCATCCACTTCAACAATTCTCAGCCGCGGCACCCAGTCCTCCAGCCCCTCCACCAGATGGGGCGAGAGGAACGGGTCTCGCCGCGGGACTATCACCTGCACGGGAACCCGGCAGCGGGCCGACAGGATTTGGGGCCGGAACCAGTTTGCCCGGTACAGGGCGAGGCCGCGAACACCGTTGTCGCCGATCCTGCGGCCGGAGAAGCGCTCGTACGGACGGGTCAGGAGCGTCCGCCACGCAAGTTCCGGCAGTACCGGCAACTGGAACCCGGCGACGTACAGGCTGCGCACGGCCTGTCCTGCCGCCTGCGGCCAGAGCGCGGGCCTGCGCAGCCTGCGCCCGAACCAGCGGTGAAGATGGCCCAGGTCCGGTCCCGAAATGCTGGTGAAGCTGAGAATCCGGCCCTCGGCACGAGCATCCTGGGCCGCCGCCCAGCCTTGGATCGATCCCCAGTCGTGTCCCACGAGGTGCACGCCCTCTGCCCCGGAGGCATCGATCACCGCAAAAAGATCGTCCACCAGGACGGGCAGGCGGTAGGCGCCGGGACGGGCGATGGGGGTTCGGGACGCCCCGGCATTGCGGGTGTCATAGGAGATGACGTGGCTGTCGGCGCTCAGGTGGGCGGCGACGGAGTCGAAGACCGAGTGGTCATCCGGGTAGCCGTGGATCAGCAGGACGGCCGGCCTCCCGGGCCCGTGCGGCGGGCCGTACGTATAGACGGCGAGTGTCGCATCGGGGCGCGCCAGCATCCCGTGCCGTTCATCGGCCTCCATCGGGGCCCTCCCTCGCAGCGCCGCGTGTTTCCGTCCGCCCAGCCTACGGCGGCATGGCGACCGCGGCGAGCACAGTGGTCCGCACCGGGAAACAGCAAGAGCAGGGCGGTGCGCATAACACAGCTGTCCACATGTTGAAACAATTGTCCGGATCGCGGACACATCTGACTAGAATTCATAAGTTATTCATTCGAGCGAAAGCCAACACTTCAATGTCCAAACCAGCATCAGTTACCGCGGGGGCGCCTGCCGCGCCGGTGAACTCCCGCGGCCGCGTCATCGTTGCCAGCCTTGTTGGCACGTCCATCGAGTTTTATGACTTCTACGTCTACGCCACGGCCGCCGTGCTTGTCTTTCCGGCGCTGTTCTTCCCGAATGCCAGCGGAGCCGTCGCTCTGCTGAGTTCGTTCGCGGTGTTCGGCGTGGCCTTCATCGCCCGCCCGTTGGGGTCCATTATTTTCGGACACTTCGGCGACAAGTTCGGCCGCAAGGGAACGCTGGTGGCCTCCTTGCTCACCATGGGCATCGCCACCTTCCTGATCGGCTGCCTGCCCACCGCCCAGGTTGACGGCTGGTCCTTCTGGGCACCCGCCCTGCTGGTGGTCATGCGCTTCGCCCAGGGCTTGGCCCTCGGCGGCGAATGGAGCGGCGCCGCCCTCCTGGCCACCGAGAATGCGCCGGCGAATAAGCGGGCCATCTACGGCACCTTCCCGCAGTTGGGCGCCCCGATCGGCTTCATCATCGCCAATTCGCTGTTCCTGGTGCTGAGCATCAACCTCGCCAACGAAGAGTTCATGGCCTGGGGCTGGCGCATTCCGTTCCTGGCCAGCGCCGTGATGGTGATCATCGGCCTGTGGGTGCGCCTGAAGCTGGTGGAAACCCCCGCCTTCCAGAAGGTCGTGGACAAGGGCGAGGTCACCAAGCTGCCGCTGGGCCGTGTCTTCAAGACCAGCTGGCGCCAGCTGATCCTGGGTACGTTCATCATGCTGGCCACCTACGTGCTGTTCTACCTGATGACCACCTTCACGCTGTCCTACGGCACGGCGGCAACCAACGCCGAGGACGCCGCCGCCGCGGCCGAGGCCGCCGGAAAGCCGTTCGATCCGGACACCTTTGCCGCCGGGCTGGGCTATGCCCGCAACGACTTCCTGCTGATGCTGATCATCGGTGTGGTGTTCTTCGGCATCTTCACCCTGGTGTCTGGCCCCCTGGCAGAAAAGTACGGCCGCAAGAAGACGCTGATTGCGGTATCCCTGGGCATCATGGCATTCGGCTTCCTCTGGGTGCCGCTCTTCGCCGGCGGCTTCGCCGGCACCATGGCGCACCTGATCATCGGCTTCACGCTGATGGGCCTGACCTTCGGGCCGATGGGTGCAATCCTGCCCGAGCTGTTCCCGACGAACGTGCGCTACACCGGCTCGGCCGTGGCCTACAACTTCTCCTCGATCCTGGGTGCTTCGGTGGCTCCGTTCATCGCCGTCGCGCTGTGGCAGGCCGCCGGGGGCAGCACGGTCCTGGTGGGCCTCTACCTCAGTGGCGCCGCCGTCCTGACGCTGGTCGCCCTGCTGCTGACCAAGGAAACCAAGGACATGGACTACGAGAACCAGTCGAGCTGACCTTCCAGCCGGACGATCAGAAAGACCCGCGGCAGTGGCCGCGGGTCTTTTTGATGGCTTGGCTTGGCGTGCCGCCGCGTTGCAGGGCAAGCAAAAGGTTGCAGGGCAAGCAAAAGGCCCGCCCTCCCCGGAGGGGCGGCGGGCCAGATGCCACTAAAAGGAGCAGTTTAATCGGCCAAGATTAAGCGGTTGTGCTCCTCCTCTTCGTGATGAAGCCCCAGATCACCAGCACGATCAGGGCGCCAATAATGGCCCAGATCCACGATTCGAGGCTAAAGAATTCGTTCATATCGGCGCCCATCACAGCACCGCCGATCCATCCGCCCAGGAGGGCACCGATGACACCGAGGACGAGCGTCGCAATCCAGCCACCGCCCTGCCGTCCGGGAAGGATCAGCTTGGCAATGGCGCCTGCAATAAGTCCAAGTAAGAGGAATGCTAGGAAGTTCATGAGGTGCATCTCCTTTGTTAGGTGCTACGTCAATTCTCCCGGTCAGGCCGGGTCCTGCTCCTTGGTAGGCATCACGCTACCGCATGGACAGCGTGCTTAGTAAGTTCCCGCGCCCACTTGGTACCTAAAACGTGACATGACTACAACCAGTGATACAGTCCGGCCTTGAAAGTGTGCGCCTTAATCCGCAATGGTAGCCAGCACGGCGCCGGCTGAAACGGTGTCGCCGGGCTTGGCGGTCAGCCCCAGGATGGTCCCGGACTTGTGCGCGGTGAGCGGCTGCTCCATCTTCATCGCCTCCAGTACGACGACGAGATCGCCTTCCGCAACCGTGTCGCCTTCGGCGACGGCGACCTTCACGATGGTCCCCTGCATCGGGGAGGCCAGTCCGTCGCCACCGGCCGCGGCCCCGGCTGCGGAACCGGAACGGCCCCGTCCGGCGCGCTTGGGCTTGCCGTTGGACTTGGCGGGCGTGCCGGTGCCGCCGCCCAGGCCCGCCGGGAGCACGACCTCCAGCCGCTTGCCCCCGACCTCGACGGTCACCCGCTGGCGTTCGCCGTCGTCGTCGGATCCCGCGGCCGGAACGGACTGGAACGCCGGGATGTCGTTGACGAACTCGGTTTCTATCCAGCGGGTATGGATGCTGAACGGCCCTTCCACGGGGGCGAAGGCCGGGTCGGCCACCACGGCGCGGTGGAACGGCAGCACGGTGGGCATGCCGCCGATTTCCATCTCGTCCAACGCGCGGCGGGCGCGCTCCAATGCCTGGGCGCGCGTGCTGCCGGTGACAATCAGCTTGGCCAGCATGGAGTCGAAGTTGCCGCCGATGACTTCGCCGGCTTCGATGCCCGAATCGACGCGGACGCCGGGACCGGTGGGCAGGCGCAGGGTCTCCACCGTCCCGGGCGCCGGCATGAAGTTGCGGCCGGCATCCTCGCCGTTGATGCGGAACTCGAACGAGTGCCCGCGTACGTCGGGGTCGTCATAGCCGAGCTCTTCGCCGCGGGCAAGGCGGAACTGTTCGCGGACCAGGTCAATGCCGGTGACTTCCTCGGACACGGGATGCTCCACCTGCAGGCGGGTGTTGACCTCGAGGAAGGAAATGGTCCCATCCTGGCCGACGAGGAATTCGCAGGTTCCGGCGCCCTGGTACCTGGCTTCGCGCATGATCGCCTTGGACGCCGTGTACAGGCGCTCGTTCTGCTCGGGGGTCAGGAAGGGGGCCGGGGCCTCCTCCACGAGTTTCTGGTTGCGGCGCTGCAGCGAACAGTCGCGGGTCGAAATGACCACCACGTTGCCGTGCGCGTCGGCCAGACACTGGGTTTCCACGTGCCGCGGCGAGTCCAGGAAACGCTCCACGAAGCATTCGCCCCGCCCGAACGCCGCCGTGGCCTCGCGCACCGCCGACTCGTAGGACTCGGCGATGGCCTCGCGGTCACGGACCACCTTGATGCCGCGGCCGCCGCCGCCGTAGGCCGCCTTGATGGCCAGCGGCAGGCCGTGCGCGTCGGCGAAGTCCAGGACTTCCTGCACGCTGCCCACCGGATCGGGCGTGCCGGGCACCAACGGGGCGCCGACCCGTTCGGCGATGTGCCGGGCCTGGACCTTGTCGCCCAGTTGGGAAATGGCGTCGGGGGAGGGGCCGATCCAGGTCAGCCCGGCGTCGACGACCCGTTGCGCAAACTCTGCGTTCTCGGACAGGAAACCGTAGCCGGGGTGGACGGCGTCGGCACCGGCGGCCTCGGCCACCTGCAGGAGCTTGTCCATCATCAGGTACGACTCGGCGGCGGTGCTCCCGCCGAGTGCGTAGGCTTCGTCCGCCAGACGGACGTGCAGGGCATCCCGGTCCGGGTCGGCGTAGACGGCGACCGAGGCAATGCCTTCGTCCCGTGCGGCGCGGACTATGCGAACGGCAATTTCACCACGGTTGGCGATCAGTACCTTGGTGATGCGCTGGGTCATTCAAAGCTCCTTCTATCCTTGAGGAGCCTAGCCTGCTTTTGCGGGATTCGCTCATGAACCATGCCGTTTCTGCGTGTGAGAGGGCGGTTCTTTGTAGGGGTCCTACAAAGGGAACAGCGGGCGCCCCGATCTTCCACCTGGCCGGTGGAGATCGGAACGCCCGCTGCTTTTCTGTGTGCGGGACCGCAGGGCTACTTCACGGTGACCGTCTTGGTGGTTGTGCTTCCCGCAACCTGCGATGTTCCGCCGTAGGTGACGGTGTACTTGTGCTTGCCCTTCTTCTGGTTCTTCAGCGTGAGGCTAACCTGGCCGTTCGTGACCTTGGCATTCTTTGCCACGGTCTTGCTGCCGTCCTTGATGGTGACGGTGCCGGTCAGGTTTTTGAAGCCACTGGCCGTGACCTTGATGGTCAAGACAGCCGTCTTCGCCGTCGTCGACGACGCCGCAACGCTCACCTTGGAAGCCACCTTGGCCACAGTCGCCGTCGAAGAGGTAGACGCCTGGTTTACGTAGCCCGTTGCGGAACGAGTCACCGTGACGCTGATCTTCTTGCCGGCATCAGCTTCGGTCAACTTGTACTTTGACGACGTTGCCTTGCTGATGGCTTTCCCGTCGCGCAGCCATTGGTAAGCCACCTTCGGCGCCGCCGGCTTGCTGGCCGAGGCATTCGCCGTCACCGTAGAGCCGACCTTCTTGGTTCCCGAAATGGTGGGCTTCGGGGCGGAAGTAAACGCGAAGGCGGTGGTAACGGAAGCCGAGGTCTTCGCCGTGGTTGCGTAGCCGCTGGCAGCCCTTGTCACCGTGACGCTGATCTTCCCAGCCGCGTCTGCCGTCGTCAGCTTGTACGTCGACGAGGTTGCCTTGTCGATGGCCTTCCCATCCCGCAGCCACTGGTAGGTGGTAGAGGACGCGGCGGGCTTGCTGGCCCCGACAGTGGCGGTCAACACGGCCCCAAGTGACTTGGATCCGCTGATCGTCGGTGTCGGTGCGCTCTCGAAGACGAACGCAGTTGCGACGGCGGCTGAGGTTTTCGGCGTCGTCGTATAGCCGGTCAAGGCATGGGTTGCCGTGACACTGATCTTCGTGCCGGCGTCAGCCTGGACCAGCTTGTAGGTAGTGCCCGTCGCACCGGTAATCACCTTGCCGTCTCGGAGCCACTGGTAGGTGACCTCGGAGGCCTTCGGAGAAGCATTCCCGGCGACAGCAGTTAGCGTGGCGCCAAGAAGTTTAGATCCACTAATCGTTGGTGTCGGAACCGTGTTGAACGGCTGAAAACCGACAATGACCGGGACCGACGTTGCCGTGGCCTCGTTATAGCCATCCAAGGTGTAGGTGGCCTTGACCGAAATTGATGTGCCGGCGTCGGCAGGGGTCAACTGGTAGCTGGCACCCTCAGCGCCTGCAATAGCAGTGCTATTCCGCAGCCACTGATAAGCCACTTTGGCGGCGGAGGGTTGTGTCGAGCCAGATACGACGGTCAGGGTCTTGCCCGGGGAAGCGTGTCCCGCGATGCTTGGGGGCGTAACGGTTGTGAATACCTGGGCTCCTAGGTTTGCATCTATGCCCGTCACATTCTCCGCACCCAGAACCCTGACGACTGTTGCGCTCTCGAATGAGCTGGAATGCTTGTACCACGGCCTCGAAAACGCCTTCTCAAAGTTGACGAACTCCAACTTGTAGTCGCCAGGCGCCAGCCCCAGAATCGAGTAACTGCCGTCTGAACCTACTGCCCCTGACGTTTCCCACCCGTCTTCGGAATCCGCCCTGTAAACGGTGACGAAGGTGTTCGACGTGCTGTACCCGCTCGGAAGCGTGACCTTTCCTGAAATGCGTCCGCCGACGTGTAAATGAACATCGATGCCTGTCAAGTCTTGCTGGCTGAGTATCAAAGGTGCGTCGGAGCCGTCCCAAGCAGACGCGCCTGCATACCAAGCAGGCGCCAGATCCGACTCCCAAGGACCATGCACCCTGAGTTTGTACTGGCCTGGGGGGAGGCGTGGAACCTCAAATTTTCCGTTTACGCCCGCATAGGCTGAAGTGATACTTTCGCCGAAGGCGTCATAGACATCGACGATGGCACCTAGCGCGCTGTAGCCCTTCGGGACAGAGATAGTTCCTGAAATCGTCATGCCCTTGGACAGGACGAATTCGATGCCTTTGAGGTCCTCGCTGGCGGCAAGGCTGATGGCCGTAGCGGACTTGATGCTTGGCCCTTCGGGATACCACTGCGAGGGGTAATCCGTTCCCCAGATATCGGCATAGAGTTTGTAGCTGCCGGCGGCTAGCCCGTTGATGGTAAATCCACCTGCATCATTTAGGTGAGTGTCTGTGATCCAGCGTTCAGACGATGCCGAGTAGACGCTGATGCTGACTAGCCTGGGATCCAAATCGGTTGGCAGCTTCACCGCTCCGGAAATACTGCCTCCTTTGACGAGGGCTACATCAATACCGGTGGCGGCTTGGCCCTCCGCCAAAATAATGACCTGTGCGTTCGTGTGTGAGTTGCCGTTCTTGTACCACTGAGGTGCGGCTCCGGAGCGGTAGGTTTCGAATTCGACTTTGTAGCTGCCCGCTTTGAGCCCGGTGACTACGTAACTTCCGTCGAGATTACTCCATGCACTGCGGGACCAGTCTTCTGCATTCTCGGAACTGTAGACGCGGATATGGACGGAGTCGGCATCTGCGCCCGCCGGCATGGTCACCCTGCCGGAAATGCTGGACGCCTTGGGAAGGGTGGCATGGACATCAACGATGGATTCACCTTCGGTGACGTTTACCACTAGGGCATCGTCGAACGACTCAGCATCTTTGTGCCAGCGGGTCAGAGCGCCTGATCGACCTGCCGCGAATTCGATCTTGTATGCGCCGGTAGGCAGGCCCCTAACGGTATAAGTTCCGTCCTCGCTAACCTGGGTGGACGCAACTGGGTCCCATTCTCTTGTGACACGGTAGATAAACACCTCCACTTCACTGACCTCTGCACCTTTGGGGACCAGAACGGTTCCGGAGATGCTGGCACCCGTGGTCAGCTCGGCGTTGATGTTGGTGCGGTCTTGGCCGTCGGCGAGTTGTAAAACTTGGGCATCTTTGAAGGTTTGGGCACCGTCGTACCACCGCGAGAGCGCACCGGAACGGCCGGCATAGAACTCAAGTTTGTATTCGCCCGCTGACATTCCGTTGAGGATGTAGGTGCCGTCTTCTTCCACAGAAGTTGAGGCGATGTGGTCCCATCCGTCGTCGTTGGTGTATACGCGAACCTCTACGCCACTGACGTTGGCGCCGTCGGGGACCCCGATGGTTCCGGAGATGCTGGCGGCTTTGGCGAGTTCGGCGTTGATGTTGGTTCGGTCTTCGCCGTCGTCGAGGTTCAGTGTTTGTGCGTCTTCGAAGGTTTGCGCGCCGTCGTACCACTGTGAGAGCGCGCCGGAACGGCCCGCATAGAACTCCAATTTGTAGCTGCCGGCTGACAGCCCGGTGAGGATGTAGGTGCCGTCTTCTTCCACCGAGGTTGAGGCTACGTAGTCCGAGTCGTTGTCCGTGTATGCCCGAACGCGTAGGCCACCGGCGTTGGCGCCGTCGGGGACCACGATGGTTCCGGAGATGGTGCGAGCTTTGGCGAGTTCGGCGTTGATGTTGGCGCGGGCCTCGCCGTCGGCCAGGGTCAGGGTTTCGGCCTCCTCGAAGGATTGGGAGCCGTCGTACCACTGCGAGAGCGCGCCGGAGCGGCCTGCGGAGAAGTGCATTTTGTATTGTGCAGCGGCCAGTCCTGGGATTGTGTAAGTGCCGTCTTCTTCCACCCAGGCTGAGGCTACGTATTCCCACTCGTTGTCGGTGTATGCGCGGACGCGTACAGCGCTGGCGTTGGCGCCGCCGGGGACCACGATGGTCCCGGAGATGCTGGCGGCTTTGCCGAGTTCAGCGTTGATGTTTTCGCGGTCTTCGCCGTCGGCTAGGGTCAGGGTTTTGGCCTCGTCGAAGGAGTGGGCGCCTTCGTACCACTGCGAGATCGCGCCAGAGCCGCCGGCGGAGAAATGGACCTTGTACTGTCCAGCGGCCAGTCCCAAAACCGTGTAGGTGCCGTCCCCGTTGAGTTGCTCGGAGCTGACCCAGTCGTTGTCGGTGTCATAAACGGTGGCGCTGATCCACGCAGGGTCGACGCCTTCCGGTAGTGCAACGGTCCCGGAGATGCTGGCGGCTTTGGCGAGTTCGACGTTGATGTTGTCGCGGTCTTCGCCGTCGGCCAGGGTCAGGATTTCGGCCACTTTGAAGGATTGGGCGCCGTCGTACCACTGTGAGAGCGCACCGGAGCCGCCGCCGTGGAACTTTAGTTTGTACTCGCCGGCTGTCAGTCCGGTGAGCCTGTAGGTA
>NZ_JBNHGE010000060.1:0-12966 GCF_059090935.1 Arthrobacter sp. Y3223166
CACGGCCGGCACCGCCAGCACCACGAACGCCGCCAGGGCGAAGCGCCAGCCGGCCGGTCCGCCGCCCACCGGAAGGAGCGCCAGCGGCACCGCCAGGCCGGCGCCGAGGGAGGCGCAGCCGCCCAGCACCGCCGAATAGGCGCCGGTCAGCGAGGCCATCCGTTCCGGGAAGTCCCGCTTGAGCAGCGCGGGCAGCATCACGTTGCAGACGGCGATGGCCGCACCGACCAGGAAGGTGCCGATCCACAAATTCGCGATGGCGCCCGGAACCGGCCGCAGGAACGTCCCGGCCACCAACAGCATCAGGGCCCCGAAAACCGTGCGCTCGACGCCGAACTTCTCGCTCAACCCGTGCGCCAGCGGGGACACCGCGCCGAAGGCCAGCAGCGGGATCGCGGCGAGCACGCCCAGGGCGGTGGTGCCCAGTCCCGTGTCCGCGCCGATCTGGTCCAGCAGCGGGCCCACGCTGGTCAGCACCGGGCGCAGGTTGGCTGCCACCAGCAGGATGCCGGCGATCAGCAGCCCGGCGGACAACGACTGGCTGGTCCCGCGGGTCTTCACCGCCCCACCCCTTCCGCGTTAGGCAATCTCCGGAAACCTTATGCGACGGGACAGGCAAAGGGGCACCCCCGGCACTGCTCACGCTGCGCGGAGCGTGGCCCCTCGCCGTCGTCCTGGGGATCGGCGGCCGCGGGCTACTTGGCGGCGGCGGCGTCAGCCGCGTCAGCGGCCTCGGCGAGCATGGGCAGGAAGGTATCCAGCGCCCACGGCAGGCTCAGCGGCGACGCGGCGGAAATGGACAGGGTCAGCGTATTGTCCGAGTCCGCCACCAGCGCGCCGTCCTTAATCGCCGGGATCTGGCCCAGCAGCGGGTCCTTGGTGATTTGCCGGGCGGTCTTGTCGTCCGGCACCCAGGTCACGAACACATCGGATTCCAGTTCGTTGGCCTTCTCGGCCGACCAGGGAATGAAGAACTCGTCGGAGCCGGCGGTGGCCTCGGTGACAACATCCGCCTGGACCATGCCGATGCTGGTGAGGAACTTGGGCCGGTTGTCGTTGGCGGTGTAGACGTTCACGCCGTCGCCCTTGGCCGGTTCCAGGTTGCCGTAAATAAAGCTCTTGCCAGCCAGCTGCGGGTACTCCGCGGCCTTGGCCACGATCGTCTGCTCGGTGTCGGCCACCAGATCCTCGGCAGCCGCACTGCGCCCGAGCGCCTGACCGATCAGCCGGGTGGAGTCCTGCCAGTCCGTGCCGTAGGGAGTCTCCGGGTAAGCGACGACCGGGGCAATCTTGCTGAGCGTGTCGTAGTCCTCCTGGGTCAACCCGGAGTAGGCGGCAAGGATGACGTCCGGGGCCAGCTCGGCAATCTCGTCAAAGGCGATGCCGTCCGCCTCGGAATACAGGGTGGGCGCATTCTCGCTGCCGATCGCGGTGCCCAGCTCCTCCAGCTTGGCGTCCCGCCACGGGGTGGACCCGTTCTCGTTTCCGCCCCAGTCTTCCTTGGGCATGCCGACCGGAACCACGCCCAGCGCCAGCGACACATCGGAATTAACCCAGGACACGGTGGCCACGCGTTCGGGCTGCTCCTCGATCACCGTCTCGCCGAAGGCGTGTTCCACCGTCACCGGGAACTGGTCCGACGCCGCGGCCGACGGGCCGCCCTCGGAACCTCCGCCCGCGGGACCGGTGGAACAGGCGGTCAGGGACATCAGGACGACGGCGGCGGCGGCAGCCAATCCGCGCATGCGTGAAAGGGCCAACTCGGGCCTCCTCGGATCAAGGAACGGGAACAAAAGTAAGGGTAGCCTACGCTCATGCGGATTAAGCAACTACTTCGTTGCGTATTTCGACGCCGGAGCTCCCGGGCTGCCGGCAAAGCCGGACCGGCGCCGTCACGTACCGGGGAACCGGGCCAAAACCGTTGACAAAGGGACCCGGCCACTGTGTCATAAGTGAAACCCATTCATTTCCGGCATCCGCCGGGTCAGAGGAGCGGCCATGGCGGCGGACTGGATCTTTCACTCCGGCAGGATCTTCGATGGACGCCGCCTGCTGCCCGGAACCCCGGCGGTTGCTGTCACGGGCGGGGTAATCACCGCCATCGGAACGGACGCCGAAGCCCGGGCGGCGGCGGGACCTCATGCCACCGTCGTGGACCTGCGCGGCCGACTGCTGGCGCCCGGCTTCACGGACGCCCACGTCCATGCCGTGATGGGCGGGATGGAACGGTTGGGGTGCGACCTGTCCCTGTGCGCGGGTGCCGACGAGGTGCTGGCCCGGATAGCCGCGTGCGCCTCCTCCACCGACGGGGGGTGGATCACCGGCGGCGGCTGGCACAAGGCGGATTTTCCGGGCGGCTATCCGACCCGGCAGGCGCTGGATGCGGTGGTCCCGAACCGCCCCGTCTATCTGGTCAACGCGGACCACCACAGCGCCTGGGTCAACAGCCGCGCGCTCGAGTTGGCCGGCATCGATGCCGCCACCCCCGACCCGACAGACGGCCTGCTGGAGCGCGATGCCTTCGGAAACCCGGCCGGAACCCTGCACGAAGGTGCCATGGACCTGGTCAACCGGGTCATCCCGCGGGCGACGGTCGAGGACATGCGGGCCGGCTTGCTGGAGGCCCAGCGCTACCTCCACTCGGTAGGCGTCACCGGATGGCAGGAAGCGATCCTGGGCGACTACGCCGGTTATCCGGAGGCCAGCGCCGCGTACCGGGCCTTGTTGGACGAGGGCCTGCTGACCGGCCGCGCCGCCGGAGCCCTTTGGGTGCCGCGGAGCACCAGCCTGGCCACGGTCCCCGCCTTGGTCGCAGACTTCATCGCCCGCCGGGAGCAAAATGCGGCGGCCGGTTTCCGCACCACCAGCGCCAAGATCATGGTGGACGGGGTGCCGGAGAACCGGACCGCCGCCATGTTGGAGCCGTACCTGCAGCCCTGCTCCTGTGCCGGCGCGGCGGGACACGAAGGCCCTGCCGCCGCGGGCAACGCGGCGGACGGTCCGTCGGCGGGCCGTGGGCTGACCTATCTTCCCGAGGACGTTCTGGTGGCAGTGGTGACGGCGCTGGATGACGCCGGATTCGACCTGCATCTGCATGTAATCGGCGACCGTGCCGTGCGGGAGGGACTCGACGCCGTCGAGCATGCCCGGCGCGCGAACGGCCCCGGCAGCGGCCGGCACCACATGGCGCATCTGCAGATCATCCACCCAACCGACGTCGCCCGTTTCGGCGAACTCGACGTCACCGCGAACCTGCAGGCGCTCTGGGCCTGCAACGATGCCCAGATGCGCGAGCTGACCGTGCCGCTGATCGGCGAGGAACGGGCCGGCTGGCAGTACCCGTTCGCCTCCCTGGCCGCCTCCGGCGCCCGGCTCGCGATGGGCTCGGACTGGCCGGTGTCCAGCCCGGATCCTTGGCAGGCCATCCACGTGGCGGTGAACCGCCGGCACCCGGACGACGGCTCCGACGGGCCGCTGCTTCCGGGCGAGGCGCTGTCCCTGCAGGCCGCGCTGGCCGCCTATACCTCCGGCTCGGCGTGGCTGAACCGCGAGGACGACGCCGGCCGCATTGCTCCCGGAGCGCCGGCCGACCTGGCCGTGCTGACCCTCGACCCGTTCAGCCTGCCCCCGGAGGAACTGCACACCGTCGGCACCGATTTGACACTGGTGGCCGGCCAACCGGTTTTCGAACGGCAGGGGGCGCCGGCATGAAAACGTTCTACGACCGTGCCGAAGAGCAGATCCCGGCCGCACGCCTCGACGCCGCCTTGGCCGGGGCGTCCCCGACGCCGTTCTGGCTGGATGATCCCTCGCGCCCCGCACCGCTGTCGTCCTTGCGCGGCACGGTAACGGCGGACCTGGCGGTGGTCGGCGGCGGCTACACGGGCTTGTGGACCGCGCTGCTGGCCAAGGAGCGCGACCCGGACCGCTCGGTGGTGCTTTTGGAGGGCAATCGCATCGGCTGGGCCGCGTCCGGCCGCAACGGCGGCTTCTGCGAGGCCAGCCTGACCCATGGGAGCGCGAACGGGCAAAGACACCTCCCGGGCGAAAACGAACTGCTGGACAAGCTCGGTTTGCAGAACCTGGACGAGATCGAAGAGAGCCTGGCCCGGTACGGGATCGACGCCGGCTTTGAACGCACCGGCACGCTGTCCGTGGCCACCGAAGAGCACCACGTCGGCTGGCTTGCCGAGGAGGCCGCCGAGGACCCCTCGCTCGAGTTCCTCGACCAGGCCGCCGTCCAACAGCAGGTGGCCTCCCCCGCCTACCGGGCAGGGTTGCGGGACCGGCGGGGAACGGCGATGGTGCACCCCGCGAAACTCGCCTGGGGGCTGCGCGACGCCTGCCTGCGCGCCGGCGTCGAGATGTATGAACACACGCCGGCACGCTCCCTGTCCCGGCGGGCGGGGTCCATCCTGCTGCGCACCGACGCCGGCTCCGTGGCCGCCGGACGCGTCGCGCTGGCGACCAATGCCTTCCCGTCGCTGCTGGCGCGCACCCGGCTGCATACCGTCCCGGTGTACGACTACGCGTTGATGACGGAACCGCTGACCGGCGGGCAACGGGAATCGCTGGGCTGGTCCGAGCGGTTCGGCATCGCCGACAACGACAACCGTTTCCATTACTACCGGCTGACCACCGACGCCGACGGGCAGGACCGGATGCTGTTCGGCGGCTACGACGCCGTCTACCACTACGGCAGGTCGCTCCGGCACGGCTACGACCACCGCCCGGAAACGTACCGCCGCCTCGCCGCCCACTTCGCCGCCACTTTCCCGCAACTGGCCGACGTGCGCTTCAGCCACGCCTGGGGCGGTGCCATCGATACCTGCAGCCGCTTCTTCTCCTTCTTCGACACCGCCTACGCCGGCCGGGTGGCCTATTGCGCCGGCTTCACCGGCTTGGGCGTGGGAGCGTCGCGCTTCGGCGCCAACGTGATGCTGGACCTGCTGTCGGGCCGGCCGACCGAACGGACGGAGCTGGAGCTGGTGCGGCGGAAGCCGCTGCCGTTCCCGCCCGAGCCGCTCGCCTGGCTCGGCATCAAACTCACCACCGCCGCCCTGATCCGCGCCGACCGCAACCGGGGACGACGCGGCCCCTGGTTGAAAGCCATGGACGCCGCCGGCATGGGCTTCGACTCGTAAAGGAGACAAAGGATGCACCAGTACATTAACGGCGGACTTCGCGAGGGCCGCGGAGAACGCGTTACGCGCGTGAACCCGGCCACCGGCGAGGCTGCTGAGGCCATCGCCTATGCCTCCGGGGCCGACGTGGACGACGCCGTGGCGGCGGCCAAGACCGCCTTCCCGGCCTGGGCCGGCGCGACGCCCGCGGAACGTTCCGAGGCCCTGCTGAAGCTGGCGGCCGAACTGGACCGCAGGGCCGCGGAACTGGCGGCGGTGGAGACCGCGCAGACCGGCAAGAGCATCCGCCTGGCCACCGGATTCGACGTTCCCGGGACGGTCGACAACGCGGCGTTCTTCGCGGGCGCGGCGCGCCAGTTGCAGGGAGTGGCGGCCGGTGAATACGGCACCGGCGGCACCTCGATGATCCGGCGCGAGCCGATCGGCGTGGTGGGTTCCGTGGCGCCGTGGAACTACCCGCTGCAAATGGCCGCGTGGAAGATCCTTCCGGCGATCGCCGCCGGCAACACCATTGTGCTCAAGCCCTCCGAGCTCACGCCTGGCACCAGCCTGATCTTCGCCGAAGCCGCTGCCGCGGCCGGAATACCGGACGGCGTGGTCAACATTGTCACCGGCAGCGGCCGGGAAGCGGGCGAGGCTCTGGTGACCCACCCGGATGTGGCCATGACGTCCTTCACCGGCTCCACCGCCGTCGGACGCCGCATCATGGCGCTGGCCGCGGCGCGGGGGAACCGCGTGCACCTGGAGCTGGGCGGCAAGGCACCGTTCGTGGTGTTCGACGACGCGGACCTGGAAGCCGCCGCGCACGGGGCGGTGGCCGGCTGCACCATCAACGGCGGCCAGGACTGCACCGCCGCCACCCGGGCGTACATCCAGCGGCCGCTGTTCGACGCTTTCACCGCACGGGTCGCCGAGCTGATGGAACTGGTAGTGGTGGGCGACCCGACCGACGATGCCACCGACATGGGCTCCCTGATCAGCCGAGCCCACCGGGACAAGGTGGCGGGTTTCGTGGACCGGGCGCGGGACGCGGGGGCGAAGATCCTGGCCGGCGGCGCGGCTCCCGGCGCCGACCTGGCGGACGGCGCCTACTACCGGCCCACGCTGGTCAGCGGCATCGGGCAGGACGCGGAAATAGTCCGCGAGGAGGTCTTCGGCCCGGTGCTGACCGCGATCCCGTTCGACACCGACGGCGAGGGCCTCGCACTGGCCAATGACACCCAGTACGGGCTGGCTGCCTCCGCGTGGACCAGCAGCCTGGCCCGTTCGCTGCGCGCATCGGCCGAGATCCAGGCCGGCTGCGTCTGGATCAACGACCACATCCCGATCGTCTCCGAAATGCCGCACGGCGGGTACAAGGCGTCCGGTTTCGGCAAGGACATGTCCGCCTATTCGCTGGAGGACTACACGAACATTAAACACGTGAGCATGGGCAGCGACCCGGCCGCGCACAAGGAATGGCAGGACACCGTGTTCCGCTACCGCGGCTGATCGGCACCCGGCGGCACGCCGTCGCGGAGACACGTCGTCCTGGGCTGCCGCCGCCCGTAGGAAGCGGGAACAGTAGCGCGGGGCTCACCTTAACGCGCGCCGGAACGTCTGCACGGGAGAGAATGAAAGCGGACGAAGGAGCGCCATGACCCGCGTGCACACCCTCATCGACACCCCGCTTGGGGAACTGACGGCCGTCGCCGAGGACGGGTCGCTGACCGCGCTCTACTTCCCGGGCCAGAAGCGGCTGCCGGCTGCCGACACGTTCGGCGAGCGCACCGCCGTCGGCCGCGAAGCAGTCTTTGCAGCAGCCTCTGCGCAACTGGACGAGTACTTTGCCGGCGGGCGCAGGGAGTTCGACCTGCCCCTGGCGCCGAAGGGCGACCCCTTCAAGCAGAAGGTGTGGGCCCTGCTGCGTCACATCCCCTACGGCCAGGTCCGCTCCTACGGCCAGCTGGGGGCCGAGCTGGGCGACCCGCACCTGGCCCAGGCCGTCGGCCATGCCAACGGCCAGAACCCGCTGTCCATCGTGGTGCCGTGCCACCGGGTGGTCGGAGCGGACGGATCGCTGGTGGGTTATGCCGGCGGGCTGGAACGGAAACGCTTCCTGCTGGAGCTGGAAGAGCCGGCGGACCAGAAAGCGGGCAAGCTTTTCTGATGCCCGCCTCACGGAATGCGCCCCGCGGGCGTCTACAAGGTGTGCAGATGAAACCCTTCGAGCAACTGGTCAGCGACCACGGCGCCACGGTGCTGCGCGTCTGCCGGGTGGTGCTGGGCCCCGGGCCGGACGCCGAGGATGCCTGGTCGGAGACCTTCCTGTCCGCGCTCAGGGCCTATCCGGGGCTGCCCGCCGCCGCGAACCATGAGGCCTGGCTGGTCACCATCGCCCACCGCAAGGCCATCGACGTGGTCCGGCGGCGGGAGCGCGCTCCGGTGCCGGCAGGGTATCTGCCCGAGTCGCCGTCGACGTTGGGAATCCCCGGGAATGACGACGACGAACTGCACCAGGCCGTCGCTGGCCTGCCCCTGAGGCAGCGCGAAGCGGTCGCGCTGCATTACCTGGCCGGGTTGCCGTACGCCGAAGCCGCCGCACTGACCGGCTCCACCACCGGAGCCGTCCGCCGCGCGGCCGCCGACGGCATCGCCAAGCTGCGGGCGTCGTACCGCGGCGGCCGGGAGCAGGACGCGGGAGCGGCCGCACACCACGCGAGTGAAGGAGTTCTGCGATGACCAACGCACAATCGACGGCCCGGGCCGCCGCGCCCGGACCCGGGCTCGACGTGCTGACCCGCCTGGATCCGACGCTGCTGGAGCGGCTGCACACCAGGCTGGAACATGAGGCCGCCGCCGAAGGCACCCTCGACCTGGCCTACGCAACCGCCGACACGCCGCTGGGGCAGCTGCTGCTGGCCGCCACGGAGGAAGGACTGGTCCGCGTGGCCTTCGAGGGCGAAAACCACGATGCCGTGCTGGCCGGCCTGGCAGCCAGCGTCAGCCCCCGGATCCTGCATGCTCCGGCCCGGCTTGAGGCCGCCGCCCGGCAACTGGACGAGTACTTCGCGGGCCGGCGGCGCTCCTTCGACCTACCGCTGGACCGGCGGCTATCCAAGGGCTTCCGCGCGGAGGTGCTCAACCACCTGCCCGAGATCCCGTATGGCCGGACCGAGAGCTACGCGCAGGTGGCAGCCGCCGTCGGAAATCCCAAGGCCGTGCGCGCGGTGGGCAGCGCCTGCGCCACCAACCCGTTGCCCGTCGTCGTGCCCTGCCACCGAGTGCTCCGTTCGGACGGCGCCTTCGGCGGGTACCTGGGCGGGCCGGAGGCCAAGGCCTACCTGCTGGGGCTGGAGGCAGCGGCGTGAGCACACTGTTCGAGGACGCTCCGGCCGGCCCGCGCGAGATCGCGCCGGGCGCGGTGCATGTGCCCGGCTGGCTGGCCGTGGAGCAGCAGCGGGAACTGGTCGAAGCGTGCCGCGAATTTGGCCGCGGGCCGGTCCCCTACCGTGCCGCCAAGCTGCCGGGCGGCCACGAAATGAGCGTGCGGACGCTGTGCCTGGGCTGGCACTGGGCGCCGTACAAATACACCCGCACCGCAGACGACGTGAACGGCGCGCGCGTGCTGGAGTTTCCCGGCTGGCTGGCCGAGTGGGGCCGTCGGGCGCTGGCCGACGCATCGGGGGATCCGGCCGCGGCGCAAGGCTACGAGCCGGACACGGCCCTGATCAACTTCTACGACGACACCGCGAAGATGGGCATGCACCAGGACAAGGACGAACAGGCGGACTTCCCGGTGGTTTCGCTCAGCGTGGGCGACGACTGCCTGTTCCGCTTCGGCAACACCGAAACGCGGACCAAGCCGTACACGGACGTCCGTTTGCGCTCCGGCGACCTGTTCGTCTTCGGCGGACCGGCCCGGTTCGCCTACCACGGCGTGCCCAGGATCTACCCGGGCACGGCCGATCCCGCCTGCGGGCTGACCGGCGGCCGGCTGAACCTGACCATGCGGGTGACCGGCCTGACCTGAGGGTTCGCGGTTTTTTTACAGTATGAGGGACGGTTTCCACAGTAAGTGGGGCGGGCCTGCGGGCTGCGCCGCGGTAGGAGAGAATCGAATCATGGAGACAACCGCTTCCGGCGTAGTCCTCTGCGAGGACGGCCTGGCCCGGCCCACGTGGGCGGCGATGGATCCGCTGCTGCGCGAGTATTACGACACCGAATGGGGCATGCCCGTCCGGGGCGAGCAAGGCGTCTATGAGCGCATCACGTTGGAGGGCTTCCAGGCCGGGCTCTCCTGGGCCACGATCCTGCGCAAACGTCCCGCCTTCCGGCAAGCGTTCCATGATTTCGACGTGGATACCGTCGCCGCGTTCACCGAAGACGATGTCGAGGCGCTGATGCAGGACGCCGGAATCGTGCGGAACCGGGCCAAAATCCGCGCCGCCATCACCAACGCGAACGCCACCATCGACCTGCGCGCAGAAGGCGGCCTGAGCGACTTCGTCTGGTCGTTCCAGCCGAAGGAGACGCCCGCGCCGCGGCACATCCAGGACGTGCCCACCACATCGCCGGAGTCCGTCGCGCTGTCCAAGGCCCTGCGCAAGCGCGGCTTTGCCTTCGTCGGCCCCACCACCATGTTCGCCCTGATGGAAGCCATCGGCATGATCGACACCCACCTGGTGGACAGCCACCGCCGCGGCTCCTCCGGCGTCTGGAACTGACACCGGCTTTCACAATCACTTCACGCATCCGCCGCACCGCGGGATGCGTGCCACAATGATGTGCACCCGCTGGCTTCGGGGGAACCGGACGTGCATGTTCGACCTGGAGCCGGCACCGCAGGAGTTATCCGGTAAGGAGAGCACGTTGACGATTCTTGTTGCCTACGCCCCGCGTCCCGAGGGCCGTGCGGCCCTGAGCAAGGGCATTCAAATGGCCACGCAGAACAATGAGAAGCTGGTGGTCGTCAACGCCAGTCCGGGCGGGGCGCAGAAGGACGAGTCGTTCTCGGACGCCCACGACGCGGCCTGGGTGCAGCAGGAACTGTACAATTCCGGCCTGCAGGCAGAGTTCAAGCAGTATGTCCGCGGCAAGGACGCCGTGGACGAGATCGTGGAACTGGTTGACGAGCTCTCGGTCTCGCTGCTGGTCATCGGCCTGCGCCGGCGCTCCCCGGTGGGCAAGCTGATCATGGGCAGCACCGCCCAGGAGATCCTGCTGACCGTCGACTGTCCGGTCTTGGCGGTCAAGGCCCGCTGACCCATGCAGGTCGGCCTGCCGCTGCTTCCGCCGTTCGACTCCCCGGCCGCGCTGGCTGCCCTGGCCGCCCATGCGGTACCCGGCCTGGAAACCGTCGACGTGGCCGCGGGCACCTGCACCCGCCTGTTCAACACCGGCACCGGACCGGTGCCGGTCACGGCCACCCTGTCGCCCGACGCCGTCGAGTTGGACGTCGGCAGCGACTCCCCGGCCGCCCTGAGGGAGATAACGACGGCGGTGCGCGGCTGGCTCGACCTGGACCTGGAACCGGAGCGGGTGGCGGCGGCGTTGGGCACCGACCCGGTGCTCGGGCCCCTGCTCGCCGAGCGCCCCGGGCTGCGGATCCTTGGGTACCCGGACGGCTTCGAAGGTGCCGTCTCCACCGTGATCGGCCAGCAGGTCTCGCTCGCCGCGGCCCGCACTTTCACGGCCCGGCTGGTCGCTGCCTTCGGCTCCCGGACGGTCACCGGCCTGGCGCTCTTCCCCACTCCGGAGGCCCTGGCTGCCTCCGGCCCCGATGCCGTCCGCGAAGCCGTCGGCCTGACCGGCGCCCGCGCCCGGACCGTCCAGGTCCTGGCCGAAGCCTGCGCGGACGGGCTGGACCTCTCTCCGGATACGGACCACGCAGACACCCGCCGCCGCCTGCTGGCGCTGCCCGGCATCGGCCCGTGGACGGTCGAATACCTCGCCATGCGGGCGCTGCACGACCGCGATGCCTATCCCGACGGCGATCTGGTGCTGCGGCGGGCCCTCGGAGTGAAAACCGCGGCCGAGGCCCGCGCGCTCGGCCGGCCCTGGTCGCCGATGCGGGCCTACGCCGTCTTCCATCTCTGGACCGCCTCGGCGTACCTGCCTTAGCAAAGCCCTGCACCGGCAACCCGTGCAGGGGCGAAAGCTGCGATTCCTTCCGGCCGCTTCGGCTCCGGGGCGTGCACCCTCATCCCCGGGCCGTAGAGCCTGCCTGCTCGATGCGTTCCAACAGCTCCGCCGGCAAACGGACCTGCGGCGCCTGGAGATTGGAGCGCAGGTGTTCCGGTTTCACGGTGCCGATCACCGCACTGGAGACCCCTGGATGGCTGAGCACGAAGGCCAGTGCGATCTCGCTCGCGGAGAGGCCGTCGACGTCGTTGATGAACCGGTACTTCCGGCCTTGCACAAACTTGTGCCGGTGGTTCTTCAGCGCCCGCAACAGGTACCAGACGTCGCTGGGGCCGGTGATCTTGAAGATGTCGCGCGAGTAGAGGGTCTGGGCCAGCGGTGACTTGAGCTTGACGCCCACTCCGGCTTCCTGAGCCTCGGAGATCACCGGCGCCAGGGACCGGTCCACGATGTTGTATTCCAGCATGAGGGCGTCGAAAATGCCCAGCTTCAGCGCCTTCGCTGCCCCGCCGCGGCCGGTGGAGACGCCGAGCGCCCCGACCTTCCCCTGTTCCTTCAGCTTCAACACGGTGTCGATCGCGGGACCGGCCGGACGGGGGAAACCATGGAAGTGCAGCAAGGGCAGGTGGTCAAGCTGGAGCCGCCGCAGGCTGCCGTGCACGCTCTTTTCGATGGCCCGGGCCGAGTAATCCTTCACATTCCGGTTGTTGATCCAGTGGGATCCGACCTTTGTGGAGATCACCAGATTTTCGGTGCGGCCCTTGAGGAGCCGGCCCAGCCGCTCTTCGGCGTTGCCGCGGCTGTAATTCGGGCCGGTGTCGAAGGCGGTGATGCCGCCGTCGAGCGCCTGGCCGATCAGATGCGCCGCCTGCCGTTCGGGGAAAGCCTTCATGCCCCAGTACCCGCCGGCCCCAAAACTCAGTTCCGATACGTGCAATCCCGACCGTCCGAGCGCGCGCTTTTTCACCATGTGCCTTCCTGCAATTACAAATCTAACCATTCACCAAGCTACCCGAGGCGACTCGCCGGACCGGCCCCGGACCGGTCTGGCCAGGCAGGTCAGCGCACGACGCCGGCGCGGTTGCCGTAGGCGCGGAGGGCGACGGCCAGCACCGAGCACAGCAGGTATCCGGCGCCCACCAGCAGCCAGCCGGTATCGAAGCTGCCGGTGGCCTCGAGCAACAGGCCCATGAGCAGCGGACCGGCGGCGAAACCGGCATACATCCCCATCGAGACAATCCCGGAGGCTGCTCCGACCCGTTCGGCCGGAACCACGCGCATCACCCCGGCGATCACCACCACGTTGGTGCCCAACACGGTGGCCCCGTGCAGGACGACGCCCACCCAGAGCAACGCCGGGATTCCGAGCGACCCCGCGGCCAGGAACGCCCCCGCTCCGCCGAGCGCCCCGATGCCGAGCAGGATGAGCAGCGTGGAGGCCCGCACGCCCTTGGCCATGCGCCGCCCCCACAGCACCCGGGAGGTCACCCCGACGACGCCGGAGACGCCGGCTGCCACGCCGCCCATGACCAGGCTGAAGTCCAGTTCCCGGACCGTGAACAGCGGCAGATAGACGTTGGTGGCCTGCATGCCCAGGCCGGACCCTGTGGACGCCTCCGCACTACTGGCCGCTGTCCATGAAATACAGCGACGACTACAACGCGGCCAACGTGCCGATGCTCGGCGCGATCGCCAGCGC